>JABFXB010000217.1 GCA_013361975.1 Dermatophilaceae bacterium | reverse complement strand
GCCGTCGGCTGGGCGAGCAGCAGCATGCCGGTCGGCACCCGCTCGAGCTCCTCGGCGAGGCCGTCGAGCACGGCGACGGCGAACGGGTCGCGGAAGGCCTGCTGCAGGCGGCCCTCGACGAGCACGGCGACGGCGCCGGCGCGGCCCTGCCTCAGCGAGGAGGCGAGGGGGTTGGGCCCGGTGAAGCCGAGCTCGACCGCGGCCGCGCGGACCTTCTCGGCGGTGGACTCGGCGACGGGTCCCTTTCCACTGAACACGAGCGACGCCGTCGACACCGAGACTCCGGCGCGCTCGGCGACGTCGCGGAGCGTGGGGCGGGCTTGACCTCGGTCGACCATGGGAGGCATGCTATCGAAACGATTCGACTCGAAACGATTCGAACCTCGTTCCCGCCGTTACTGAGAGGCTTGTCGCATGTCCGCCGCCAGCGCGCCGCCGGCCGCCACCGTCCGCACCGCGCGCACGGCCGTCTTCACGGCCTTCGCGATCAACGGGGCCGCCTTCGCGGCGTTCGCCTCGCGCGTGCCCGACCTCAAGCACGAGCTCTCGCTGTCGGCGGGCGAGCTCGGCGTCACCCTTCTCGCCATGTCGCTCGGCTCGGTCATCGGCCTGCCGATCTCCGGCTGGATCGTCCACCACCTCGGCGCCGCCCGCACGCTGCTCGGCGCGGCCCTCGTGCAGAGTGCGGGCTACGTCGCGGTCGGCGTGGGCGTCACGGGGCTGCAGAACCGCGGCGTCGTCATGGCCGGGCTCTTCCTCGTCGGCATGGGTGCGGGCGTCTTCGACGTCGGCATGAACCTCGAGGGCGCCTCCGTCGAGAGGCTCTTCGGCCGCGCGATCATGCCGCACTTCCACGCCGCGTTCAGCGGCGGCACCGTCGTCAGCGCGCTCATCGGCGCGGGCCTGTCCGCCCTGCACGTCGCGATCGCCGTGCACCTCGCCGGCGTGGTCGTGCTGCTGCTGCTCGTCACCCCGTGGTTCCTCCGGGCGTTCCTGCCCCGCTCGGTCGAGGTCGACGAGCACGGCGGCGAGGTCAAGCAGAAGGCCGGCATCGGTGCCGCCTGGCGCGAGCCGCGCACGCTGCTCATCGGCGTCGTCGTCCTCGCGGCCGCGTTCACCGAGGGCACGGCCAACGACTGGGTCGCCGTCGCGCTCTCGGACGGCTACGGCCTCGAGCGCTGGCTCGGCGTCGTCGGCTTCGCGGTGTTCCTCACCGCGATGACCGCCGGTCGCCTCCTCGGCACGCGCCTGCTCGACCAGCGCGGCCGCATCCCGGTGCTGCGGGTGCTCTTCGTCTCGGCGGTCGTCGGTTGCCTTCTCGTCGTCTTCGGCGGCCCGGTGCTCGCGTTCGTCGGGGCGGCCATCTGGGGCATCGGCGCGAGCCTCGGCTTCCCGGTCGGCATGAGCGCGGCTGCGGACGACCCGGCGCGCGCGGCCGCCCGCATGAGCGTCGTCTCGACGATCGGCTACACCGCCTTCCTCGCCGGCCCGCCCCTGCTCGGCTTCCTCGGCGACCACGTCGGGGTGCTGCACTCGCTGCTGGTGGTGGGCGCCATGGCCGTCATCGCCCTGCTCGCCCTCCCGGCGGTCCGGGAGCCCGAGCCAGCCCAGGTCACCCTCGAGAAGTCGACCTCCCACCCCGCCTGAGGCCGTCCCTTTCCTCAACACCGTCAATCGAAAGAAGACTCCGTCACCTCGTCGAGGTGACGGAGTCTTCTTTCGATCGAGGAGAGAGGCCGTGGACGAGCGTGGACGGGCGTACGGAGCGTTCTCTCGATCGGAGGGTGTGCCTGCGCGGCCTGATCGAGAGAACACTTCGTCACGCGAATGAGCGGGATGGCCCGAACCCAACGAGACGCACCCAGTCCCGCGAACCGGTCGTGCTCAGCTGCGGTGCAGGTAGGTGAGCCGGCGCACGCGCGAGATCGACCAGAACAGAAGCAGGTACGCGAGCCAGCTCACCGCCGACAGCCAGGTGTAGCTGCCCGCCTTCGTCAGCACCGCCACGACCGACCCGATGACGACGACGCTGAGCGCGGGTAGGGCGTACCAGGCCACGACGGTCTGCGGGCGCATCACGAAGGTCGGAGTCCCGCGGAAGGCCGCGAAGACATTGCCGGCGACGACGAGCACCAAGACGATGACGAGCGACAGGACGGCGCTCGCCGGCACCGGCGTGAAGACGGCCGTGACGCCGACCCACAGGCCGAGCGCGAGCGCCGTCAGTGCCGTGGGGACGACGAGGTGCGCCACCGCCTCGCCGACGTCGTTGGTGCCGAGCAGCGAGGGGGTGCCGACGTTGTCGGCCTGGAGGCGCAGCCCCTCGGACCACGCGCCGAAGCCGAGGTAGAGGGGCAGCAACCCGATCGTCGCGGCGATGCTCGGCGCCACGGGCTGCACGAACGCCCACGTGACGACCGCCCCGCCGAGCAGGCTGAGGCCCAAGCCCGACAGGAACGCTCCAGGCGTACGCCGGAGGCCGAGGACGTCGCGACGCGCGAGCACCGCGAAGGGGCGACCGGGCCGCAGCCGCGCGCTGCGTCCGTGGTGCACGGGTCGGGTCAGGGCCAGCCGCGCGGTGCGCAGGTTGCCGGTCAGCGCTGACCCGGCGAGCGTCGAGGTGTTGGCCGAGTGGGCCCGCAGCGACTCGGCGTGCAGCTCGCGCAGCGCATCGGGAACGCGCCAGAGCAGCGTCAGCCCACGGTCCGGACCGGGCCACGAACGCACCTGCGACCACAGCCACAACCGGGTCGTGAGCACGCCCAGCGCCGCCCCAGCCACCGTGGCCACGACGATGGTCACCACCCCGCCGAGATGGGCGAAGGCCAGGCCCGCGCCGACCGTCAGGCCGCCGAGCGCACCGAGGAACAGTCCGCCGACGGCGGCATACCGCCACCAGCGGCGCAGCGCGAGGGCGCGGTCGAGAGGTGCCGAGAGCACGAGGTCGATCCACGGCATCGGCGGCACGACCGGGCCGCGGAAACGGCCCGCGAAGACGACGGCGCCGAGCAGCGCGGCCACCGAGGCCACGAGCAGCACGATGGCGACCGGGGAGCTCAGCTGCTCGCCGAGCGAGCCGGCGTCGGACGTGCGGAAGACCGTCTGGACGATCGGCAGGCCGTAGACGAGGG
This sequence comes from Dermatophilaceae bacterium, assembly GCA_013361975.1. Classification (GTDB taxonomy): domain Bacteria; phylum Actinomycetota; class Actinomycetes; order Actinomycetales; family Dermatophilaceae; genus Terrabacter. The sequence continues at coordinate 1,454 of JABFXB010000217.1, read as the reverse complement.
CGCCGAGGAACGCGACGTAGCCGGCATACAGGCCCTGTTGTCTCGCCTTGCGCGCGGCCTCGCCGCCGATCACCCAGTCGGCCTGGCCGAGCAGGTCGTGGTCGTCGTACTCGACGGTGGGCAGCCCGGCGTCGTCCAGCTGGTCGGGCTCGCTCGTCGTCACGCGGTCACCGGGCCGGAACGACGTCGACGACCCGGCTGGCGAGGCTCGCCGTCAGGTCGGGGTCGTGGCAGGCCATGACGACGGTCGTGCCACCGGACGTGCGCTCGCGGATCAGCTCGGCGACGACCTCGCGCTTCGTCGTGTCGAGCCGCTGCTCGGGCTCGTCGAGCAGCACCACCGTCGCGGGTCGCGAGAAGGTCAGGGCGAGGCGGAAGAGCTGCTCCTGGCCCGACGAGAGCTCGTGCGGGAAGCGGTCGTCGAGGTGGGCGATGCCGAGCCGGTCGAGCAGCGCGAGGCTGCGCTCGTCGGACGAGCCCGGCTCACCGCCCCACGTGGAGTCGATGAGCACGAGGTGGTCGATGAGGGTGAGGTCGCGGTAGGTCGTCGGGGCGCCGAGCAGGGCGGCCACGGCGGCGCGCACGGCACGGTCTCGCTCGTCGGCCTCGCGTCCGCCGATCGTCGCGGTGCCCGTGGTGGGCACGAGCAGCCCGCCGATGATGCGCAGCAGGGTCGTCTTGCCCGACCCGTTGGGGCCGCGGAGCACGACGCACTCGCCGGGGTCGGCGCTCACGTCGGTCGGCAGCAGCAGGGTGGTCTCGTCGATCGTCTTGCCGACGCCCTCTGCGCGGACCTCGCCGCTCAGCACCGCGACCGCAGCCATCCCGTCCTCCTTGCGTGGCAGGCCGAGGCGCGCCGCCCGGCTGACGACACCGTATGCCGTCTGGCTGGGTTGCCGTTGTCAGCCCGGTCCCCGCCCGGTCTCGGCGCGGTCTCGGCCGGTCAGCCCTGCGTGGAGACAGGCGGGCCGACGACGAGGGCGACCCCGGTGAGGGCCAGGACGGCGACCACGCCGACACCCACGGCCACGAGGGGCCGGGCGAGCAGGGCGGCGACGGCGCGCTCGGCCGGGGTGGTCGGCGTCTCGCCGTCGCGGCCGAGGCGCCAGCCTCCCTCGAGGCGGCCGCGCCGCTCGAGCCGGCGCTCCCACCAGACGGTGAGGAACGGCGGCACGGCGCTCAGCAGACCGAGCAGCCCCTCGCGGGCGGTCCACCGCTGGTTGACCCAGAGCAGGAGGGTGACGAGGCAGTACGCGATGAAGACGACGCCGTGGGCCAGGCCGAAGACCTTGACGCCGAGCTCGGTGGTCTTCGTGACGTACTTGAGCACCATGCCGGCGAGCAGCAGCGCCCAGGTGACCACCTCCGCGACGGCGATGCGGCGGTACAGGGTGCGAGGCGTCATGCGGGCGTCTCCTACGTCGTGTCGTACTGGAACGGCCAGTGTGCCAAAC
>JABFXB010000114.1 GCA_013361975.1 Dermatophilaceae bacterium | reverse complement strand
GCGTCGACGTGCGTCACGTAGAGCGGTGCGAAGCCGAGCCTGATGATGTCGGGCTCGCGGAAGTCTCCGATGACGCCGCGGGCGATGAGGGCCTGCACCACCGCGAACGCCGCGGGGTGGCGCAGCGAGACCTGCGAGCCGCGTCGGGCCGGGTCGCGCGGCGTCGCCAGAGGCAGGTCGACGCCGAGCTCGTCGAGCGCGTCGATGAAGGTGCCGGTCACCGCGAGCGAGGCGGCCCGCACGTCGGCGGGGGAGAGACCGTCGTATGCCGTGAGGGCGGCCTCGAGGGCGAGCACCGAGAGCAGCGGCGGGGTGCCGGTGCGGGCGCGCGTGATGCCGCGGGCCGGCGAATAGTCGGGCGCCATGTCGAAGGGGCGCGCGTGGCCGTTCCAGCCGGTGAGCGGCTGGTCGAACTCGTCCTGGTGGCGCTGCGCGACGTAGATGAACGCCGGCGCGCCCGGACCGCCGTTGAGGTACTTGTAGCCGCAGCCGACGGCGAGGTCGGCGCCGCCTGCGTCGAGGTCGACCTCGAGCACTCCGGCCGAGTGGCACAGGTCCCAGCACGCCAGCGCGCCGACCACGTGGGCCGCCTCGGTGATCCCCGGGAGGTCCCACAGCTCGCCGGTGCGGTAGTCGACGCTGGAGTACGACGCGAGGGCGAGGGCATCGCCGACCTCCGCGATGGCCGCCACGGCGTCGCGCGGGTGCACGCGCCGCACCTCGAGACCCGCGAGCGCGGCCGCCGACTCCGTGATGTAGAGGTCGGTGGGGAACGAGTCCGGGTCGGTGAGCACCACCCGGCGCCCCGGACGCAGCCGCGCAGCCCCGACGACGGCCTTGAAGAGGTTGACCGACGTGGAGTCCGTGACGACGACCTGGCCGGGCGCCGCACCGACGAGCCGGCCCACGGCGTCGCCGACGCGGGTCTGGGCGCCCCACCAGTCCGACTCGTTCCACGACCGGATGAGGCGCTCGCCCCACTGGCGGCGCATGACGTCGTCGACGACGGCCGGCACGGCCCGGGGGAGGGCGCCGAGCGAGTTGCCGTCGAGGTAGACGACGCCGTCGGGCAGGTCGAAGAGGTCACGCGTGCCGCGCAGCAGCGACTCGGCGTCGGCGCGCTCGGCGCGGGCGAGAAGGGCGTCGTGGGTGTGCACCGTCGTCATGGCCGCAACGTAGCCGGTGGGCTCCTCCGGATGTCAGAGGACCTGCCGCGACGGTCTCGCATTCCAGACGGTTCGTCGGCGTCGGGAGTCGACTGCCCCCGCGGCGGGGTCCTCGCGCCGCAGCCCTACGCTTGCCCGGTGAGCACCACGACCGCCCCCGGCGACACCCTCATCCAGCCCTCGACCGCCGAGGCGGTACGCATCGGGGTCCTCGCCGTGCAGGGCGACGTGCGCGAGCACCTCGCCGCCCTGACCGCCCTCGGCGCCGAGGCGACCACCGTGCGTCGCCCGGCGGAGGTCGAGCTGGTCGACGGGCTCGTCATCCCCGGCGGCGAGTCGACCGTCATGGACAAGCTCGTGCGTGCCTTCGAGCTGCGCGAACCGCTGCTGCGCCGCATCGCCGAGGGCATGCCCGCCTACGGCTCGTGCGCGGGCATGATCATGCTCGCCGACCGCATCGTCGACGCACGGCCCGACCAGCAGACCCTCGGCGGGCTCGACGTGACGGTGCGACGCAACGCCTTCGGGCGCCAGGTCGACTCGTTCGAGCAGGACCTCGAGTACGCGTGGAGCGACCCCTCCGACAAGGACACCGTCCACGCCGTCTTCATCCGCGCCCCGTGGGTCGAGGAGGCCGGCCCCGGCGTGCAGGTGCTCGCCCGCGTGAGCGAGGGCGCGGCCGCCGGTAGGATCGTCGCGGTCCGGCAGGGCAACCTGATGGCCACGTCGTTCCACCCCGAGGTGGGTGGCGACCGCCGGATCCACGCCGAGTTCGTCTCGATCGTCAGGGCGCACCGACTCCAGCAGTCGGGTGCCAGCCAGTCACCGGAACGCGAGGACACTGCATGAGCGGCCACTCCAAATGGGCCACCACGAAGCACCAGAAGGCTGCCAAGGACGCCAAGCGCGGCAAGCTCTTCGCCAAGCTCATCAAGAACATCGAGGTCGCGGCCCGTCAGGGCGGCGCTGACCCTGCCGGCAACCCGACCCTCTACGACGCCATCCAGAAGGCGAAGAAGACGTCGGTGCCCAACGACAACATCGACCGTGCCGTCAAGCGCGCGTCGGGTGCCGAGGCGGGGGCTGCGGACTGGCAGACGATCATGTACGAGGGCTACGCGCCCAACGGTGTCGCGGTGCTCATCGAGTGCCTCACCGACAACCGCAACCGTGCCGCCGCCGAGGTGCGCACGGCCCTGACCCGCAACGGCGGCCAGCTGGCCGACCCCGGCTCGGTGTCCTACGTCTTCAACCGCAAGGGCGTGGTGACCGTGCTCAAGGAGGCCGGTACCGAGGACGAGATCCTCGAGGTGGTGCTGGAGGCGGGGGCCGAGGAGGTCAACGACAACGGTGACACCTGGGAGATCATCTCCGAGGCCACCGACTTCGTGGCCGTGCGCAAGGCGATCCAGGACGCCGGCATCGACTACGAGTCGGCCGAGGCGTCGTTCGTGCCGAACCTGCAGGTCCCGCTCGACCTCGACGGCGCGAAGAAGATGATCCGCGTCATCGAGGCGCTCGAGGACAGCGACGACGTGCAGAACGTCTTCGCCAACGGCGACATCCCCGACGACGTGCTCGCCCAGCTCGACGACGAGGAGTGAGCCGGTCCGACATCTGGGCTCGACGTCAGGTGCGGAGGCACGCCGGTGACCGGCGTGCCTCCCGTCCTTTCGGGGGAGGGCGGCTAGCGTTGTCCCGAACACGTGTTCGGATCGCCCGTCGCCCGCCCCGAGACCCAGGAGGTATGCCGTGCGCGTCCTCGCGGTCGACCCCGGCCTGACCCGCTGTGGCGTCGGTGTCGTCGACGGGGTCCCGGGCCGGCGCCTCTCGCTCGTCGAGGTCGGCGTCATCCGCACGCCCTCGGCCGACCCGACCCCGAGGCGCCTCGTCGCGGTCGAGGACGAGATGCGGCTGTGGTTCGAGCGGCACCGCCCCGAGGCGGTCGCGATCGAGCGGGTCTTCGCCGACACCAACGTCTCGACCGTCATGGGCACCGCCCAGGTCACCGGCATCGTCATGATCCTCGCCGAGCGGCTGGGGCTGCCCGTCACGTTGCACACCCCGACCGAGGTCAAGGCCGCCGTGAGCGGCAGCGGGCGTGCCGACAAGGCGCAGGTGACCACGATGGTGACGCGCCTCCTCGGGCTCGACACGCCGCCGAAGCCGGCCGATGCCGCCGACGCGCTGGCGCTCGCGATCTGCCACGTCTGGCGGGGCGGCACCCAGAGCCGTCTCGAGCAGGCCCGGCTCGCAGTGCTCGCGCGCACGGGCACCGCGGGCGGCGGCATACCTCGTCGGCTGCCCGCTGGCGAGGCACCCGCGGAGCGTGGCCTGCGCACGGCCGTCCGATCCACCCGATCCACCCGATCCACCCGCTCGACGCCGCCGTCCCGGCCGAGCTCGACCGACCCTGGAGCCCAACCCCGATGATCGCCTCGCTCTCCGGCACCGTCCTCAAGGTCGGCCTCGACTCCGTCGTGGTCGGCGTCGGTGGTGTCGGCATGCTCGTGCACACGACGCCGGCCACGGCGACGTCGGTGCGGCTCGGGCAGCCCACCGAGCTGGCCACCAGCCTCGTCGTCCGCGAGGACTCGCTGACGCTCTACGGCTTCGCCACCGACGACGAGAAGCACGTCTTCGAGACGGTGCAGACGGTCTCCGGCGTCGGCCCGCGGCTCGCCCTGGCGGTGCTCGCCGTGCACACCCCCGACGCGGTCCGGGTGGCCCTCGGCACCGGCGATCTCGTCGCCCTGACCAAAGTGCCCGGCATCGGCAAGAAGGGCGCCGAGCGGATGGTCCTCGAGCTCAAGGACAAGCTCGGCGCGCTGCCCGGCACGGGCGGCGTGGCCGAGCCCGTCCCCCTCGAGACCGGCGAGGCCTGGCGCGAGCAGGTGGGCGAGGCGCTCGTCGGGCTGGGCTGGACCGCCCGCCAGGCCGACGACGCGCTCGACAAGGTCGCGCCGCTCGCCGCCGACGGCGCCGGCGTCTCCGCCCTGCTGCGAGCAGCCCTGCAGGAGCTCGGACGATGAGCGTCGACCGTTCCGTGGGCCACGACGAGTCCTCCGACGTGTGGGACGACGGCTACGACGCGACGGCTCGCATCGTCGACGCCGGCAGCGACACCGACGAGCGCCAGGTCGAGGCGGCCCTGCGGCCCAAGCGGCTCGACGACTTCCCCGGGCAGCCGCGCGTGCGAGAGCAGCTCGGTCTCGTCCTCAAGGCGGCCCGTGGCCGCGGCACGCCCCCCGACCACGTGCTGCTCTCCGGACCGCCCGGGCTCGGCAAGACGACGCTCGCCATGATCGTGGCGAGCGAGCTCGAGCAGCCGATCCGCATCACGTCCGGGCCCGCGATCCAGCACGCCGGCGACCTCGCGTCGGTGCTGTCGTCGCTCGCCGAGGGTGAGGTGCTCTTCCTCGACGAGATCCACCGCATGTCGCGCTC
>JABFXB010000504.1 GCA_013361975.1 Dermatophilaceae bacterium | reverse complement strand
ACCTCCGTGATCGTCGCGGGCGCCCGCACCCCCATGGGTCGGCTGCTCGGCTCGCTCAAGGACTTCTCCGGATCGGACCTCGGTGGCATCGCCATCAAGGGCGCTCTCGAGAAGGCGGGCGTCGCGCCCGAGCAGGTCGAGTACGTCATCATGGGCCAGGTGCTGCAGGCCGGCGCCGGCCAGATCCCGGCCCGCCAGGCCGCGCACGCCGCCGGCATCCCGATGACCGTCCCGGCCCTGACCATCAACAAGGTCTGCCTGTCCGGCATCAACGCCATCGCCATGGCCGACCAGCTGATCCGCGCCGGTGAGTTCGACGTCGTCGTCGCCGGCGGCCAGGAGTCGATGACGAACGCGCCGCACCTCATGACCAAGTCGCGCGAGGGCTACAAGTACGGCGACGTGACAGTGCGCGACCACATGGCCTTCGACGGCCTCTGGGACGCCTTCACCGACCAGGCCATGGGCCTGCTCACCGAGCAGGCCAACACCGGCTCGCAGGCGTTCACGCGCGAGGAGCAGGACGAGTTCTCGGCCCGCTCGCACCAGCTCGCCGCCAAGGCCTGGAAGGACGGCCTCTTCGACGACGAGGTCGTCTCGGTGTCGATCCCGCAGCGCAAGGGCGAGCCCATCGAGTTCAAGAACGACGAGGGCATCCGCCCCGACACGACGGCCGCCTCCCTCTCGGGCCTGCGCCCGGCATTCAGCAAGGACGGCACGATCACGGCCGGCTCCGCCTCGCAGATCTCCGACGGCGCCGCCGCGGTCGTCGTCATGAGCAGGGCCAAGGCCGAGGAGCTGGGCCTCACGTGGATCGCCGAGATCGGTGCGCACGGCGTCGTCGCCGGCCCCGACTCCACCCTGCAGCAGCAGCCGGCGCGCGCCATCGCCCGCGCCTGCGAGAAGGAGGGCATCACGCCCGCCGACCTCGACCTCGTCGAGATCAACGAGGCCTTCGCCGCGGTCGGTCTCGCCTCGGCCAAGGAGCTCGGCATCGACGTCGACAAGGTCAACGTCAACGGCGGTGCCATCGCCCTCGGCCACCCGATCGGCATGTCCGGTGCGCGCATCGCGCTGCACCTCGCGCTGGAGCTCAAGCGCCGCGGTGGCGGGGTCGGCGCTGCCGCCCTCTGCGGTGGCGGTGGCCAGGGCGACGCCCTCATCGTCCGGGTGCCCGCGTCCGCCTGACGCACGCTCCTTCCCACAGCCGCGTGGCGCGCCGACCCGTCGACGTCCCCGCCCTGGTCGAGTCGGCCAGGGCGGGTTCGCCGCGCGCCGTCGCCCGTCTCATCTCGCTCGTCGAGGACGGCCACCCGGCATTGCGCGAGGTGATGGCCGCCCTTGCGCCGCATGCGGGTTCGGCGTGGGTCATCGGTCTCACGGGTTCGCCCGGGGTCGGCAAGTCCACGACGACGACGGCGCTCGTCGGCGCCTTCCGCGAGCGCGGTCTTCGCGTCGGTGTGCTCGCCGTCGACCCGTCGTCACCCTTCTCCGGCGGCGCACTTCTCGGCGACCGCATCCGCATGCAGGACCATGCCCTCGACCCCGAGGTCTACATCCGCTCGATGGCCTCGCGCGGTCACCTCGGCGGACTGTCGTGGACGACGCCGCAGGCCATCCGGGTGCTCGACGCGGCCGGGTGCGACGTCGTGCTCGTCGAGACAGTGGGTGTGGGCCAGTCGGAGGTCGAGGTCGCCGGGCTCGCCGACACCTCGATCGTGCTGCTCGCGCCCGGCATGGGCGACGGCATCCAGGCCGCGAAGGCCGGCATCCTCGAGATCGGTGACGTCTTCGTGGTCAACAAGGCCGACCGTGACGGCGCCGACGCGACGGTGCGCGACCTGCGGCACATGATCTCCCTCGGCGACCGCACCGAGCCGGGTCTGTGGCGCCCGCCGGTCGTGAAGACCGTTGCGGCACAGAAGGTCGGCATCGACGAGGTGATGGAGGCGCTCGACAAGCACCGGGCCCACGTGGAGGAGAACGGCGAGATCGAGCGGCGACGGGAGCGACGAGCCGCCGACGAGATCGAGACCATCGCCCTTGCGACCCTTAGATCCCGGCTCGGCGACCTCGGCGGCCGCGAGAGCGTGGTCGCCCTGGCCCGCGAGGTGCTCGCCGGCACCACCGACCCGTATGCCGCCGCCGACCGTCTGGTGGAGCAGCTCGGTTCCTGACAGCCGCAGCCACCGCGACACACGAAGTGGGCGGCGTCGGTCCGCATGGTGCTCAGGCGGCTGCTGCCGAGCGAAGTTGTCGTGTCGCGCGGGCCTTCGCCTCGGCGCGCACGAGCACGGCACGCACCCAGGCCTGCTGGAACATGACCTGCTCATAGGCGAATCGGTACACGTCCCACGACCCCAGGACCAGCTCGTCGTAACGCCAACAGTCGGTCACGAGCTGTTCTCGGCCGGTGTGGAACTCGTGGCTGTCGGCTTCGAGCACGATCCCGAGCGCCACGTCGGCGAGGTCGGGGACAACACGGGCTCCGCCAGCCAGCGCGATTCCGACCTGCGGCCGTACGTGTAGGCCGGCGACGTCGAGCGCGATGGCCCGCAGCACGGACTCGAAGGGGTTGGCCGCCTTGCTCGACGCCGAGGTGAGCACGCGGACCACTCGTGGACGACCGGGACCCCGCACGGCCTCGGAGGCTCGCACGAGGTCACCCGGCCGGACGAGGCGTGATCGCAAAGCCGAGTCGGCGATGGACAGGGCCTCGTCGAAGGGGAGGTGTCGAGCGCAGTCGACGACAGTTCGCACCGGCGACGTGACGCCTGCGATGACGTCGGGGTCGGCGAGCCGCGACGTGAGCACCGAGACCCGACGGCGGACGTCGACCGCGATCTTCCGACCCGGTGGCACTGTGACCTCCGGAAGCGCCGGAACGGTCTTGACCTTCCACCCGTGCGCGAGCGCTGCAGAGCGCAACGAGACCACCGCCGTGAGCTCGTGGGCCACGGCCCGTGCCGCATCGACCTCGGGCAGCACGTAGCGCCCGACCCGAGGCCGTAGCACCTGCCCCTCGTCCACGGCCTGCCGCAGGCGGCGCTTCGTGACGAGGGGACGCAGCTCTGCACGGGTCGCGGTGCCGCCCAACCTGCGGACCGCCTCGACGGGTTCCATCGGAGCAGCCTCTCGAACCGGCGAGCCATGTCGCGCGAGTCGTCCACAGGGCACCGGAACGCACAAGGTCGCAGACCAGAGGCACGGACTCTGCTCACGGGGCGGTTCGTCGTGAGGTTGGTATGTCCTGGCGGACGACACGACGGACGGTGGGCGCCGGGTGGTGGCCGGGCGGCATACGAAAACCGTTTGTCGGTGGGGAGCGCCGGTGTCACCGTCGAGTCATGGACATCATCCCGCTCGATCGTGACGACGACGTCATGCTCAAAGGGCTCTTCGGCGTCGCGATCCGCAGCGAGGCGGTCTCTCGCGTGCAGCCGGTCCGGCGCACCGAGGACGAGTTCCGCAAGATGGTGCGGTTCACCTTCCCGGGGGAGCGCGAGGAGGGGGCCGTCGCAATCGTCGACGGTTCGCCTGTCGGCTGGTCGCGGGTCTTCTTCCCCGAGCGCGACAACCTCGACAAGTGCTGGACCGAGCTCGAGGTCGACCCTGCGCACCGGGGCCGTGGTGTCGGCTCGGCGCTGCTCGAGTGGACGGAGGATCGGGTGCGTGCGGCCGGCCGCGACCTGCTCCTCAGCGAGGTGTTCGTGCCCGTTGGCGACCGTGAGCTGCACGCCGACCGCGAGTTCGCCCTCAAGCGCGGGTATGCCGTCGCGAGCGTCGAGATCGTGCGCTCGCTGCCGCTACCCGTCCCCACGAGCGTGCTGCACGAGCACCGGCGGCGCTCCGCCGAGGCGATGGGCGACGACTTCGAGCTGAGCGTCCACGTCGACGGCGTGCCCGAGCACCTGCGCCGGGGCGTGTGCGACGCCTCCAACCGCCTCATCCTCGACGCGCCCACGGGTGACGTGGAGTTCGAGCCGGAGTCGATGACGGTCGAGGACTACCAGACGATGGTCGAGCACCAGCGTGACCTGGGCCGGGTCATGGTCACGGCCGTCGCCGTCCACCGGGCGACCGGAACCGTCGCGGCCTACACCGACCTGGTGCTCCCCTCGGGCGACCCCCACGTCGTCTTCCAGTGGGGCACGCTGGTCCTGCCGGAGTTCCGCGGCCACCGGCTCGGCATGGCTGTCAAGGCCGCCAACCTCGACGAGCTGGCGCGCATCGCGCCGGAACGGCGCTCGGTGCAGACGATGAACGACGAGCAGAACCCGTGGATGGTCCAGATCAACAAGGACCTCGGCTTCGAGATCATCGAAGAGGCTCTCTCGATGAAGAAGGCGTTCTGACGCCTCCCGGGCCGACGGTCGCGCGACGGTGCGGGCGGCATACGGTGAGGGCATGCTGATCGCCTTCTCCGTCGCCCCCACCGTCGCGGCCGACGACACCGGATCGGTGTCCGAGGCCGTCGCCCGCGCCATCCGCGTGGTCCGCGACTCCGGACTGCCGCACCGCACCGACGCCATGTTCACGACGATCGAGGGGGAGTGGGACGAGTGCATGGCCGTCGTGAAGCAGTGCTGCGACGTGCTGGCGCAGAGCTCACCGCGTGTCGGGCT
>JABFXB010000198.1 GCA_013361975.1 Dermatophilaceae bacterium | reverse complement strand
CGTCCGCCCGAACCCCGCGGGACGGCATACGCCCTCGGTCGTGGACGGACGGTCAGCGCTTGGTGGCGTGGTGCAGCGCGACGATGCCGCCGGTGAGGTTGGTCCAGCCCACCTGCTGCCACCCGGCGCCCTCGATGATGCCGGCCAGCTCGCCCTGCGGAGGCCAGGCGCGGATCGACTCAGCCAGGTAGACGTACGAGTCGGGGTTGCTCGACGTGCGGCGGGCGACCGGCGGCAGGGCCCGCATCAGGTAGTTGGTGTAGACGGTGCGGAACACCTTGTTGACCGGCTGGCTGAACTCGCAGACCAGCAGGCGGCCGCCGTGCTTGGTCACGCGCAGGAACTCGCGCAGCGCGACCTCGGGGTCGGCGACGTTGCGCAGCCCGAAGCTCATCGTGACGACGTCGAAGCTCTCGTCGGCGAACGGGAGGCTCATCGCGTCGGCGGCCGTGAACGCCATGTCGGGGCGGCGGCGACGACCCACCCGCAGCATGCCGAGCGAGAAGTCAGCCGGCACGACCTCGATCTCCTGGTCGGCCCACGGCTCGCTCGAGGTGCCCGTGCCGGCGGCGATGTCGAGGATCCGCTCCCCGCGACGCGCGGCGACGGCCTTGACGACGGCGCGGCGCCACAGCCGGTCCTGCCCGAGGGAGAGCACGTCGTTGGTCACGTCGTACTTCTCGGCGACGGTGTCGAACATCGACGCGACGTCGACCGGCTTCTTGTCCAGCTGCGCACGACTCATGGGCTCATCCTCGCACCGGCGCGTGTGGGATCGGTCGCACGGGCCGCTCGGGTGGTGGCGGCGCGACGGGGGCGGGGGTCTTTCGGCCGTAGAGTTGCAACCGATGTCCACGCTTCCCGCTCCCGAAGCGCCGTCCCCCGCCGCGGGGCCGACGGTCGTCGTTCGCACCGTCCCGATCGAGGCCGCGGACCCCCTACTCGCCTACCTGCCGACCGACCACGAGCACGACGACCTCGTCTCGTGGGTGCGCCGTGGCGACGGGCTCGTCGGGTGGGGCACCGCGCTGACGTTCGAGGCACGCGGCGAGGGGCGCTTCCGCGAGGCAGAGGCGTGGTGGCGCGAGATCAGCCGGCACGCGGTCGTGCGTGACGAGGTCGGGCGGCCCGGCAGCGGGCTCGTCTGCTTCGGGTCGTTCCCCTTCGCCGACGACTCAGCCGAGTCTGCGCGGCTGGTCGTCCCCTCGACCATCGTCGGGCGCCGTGACGGCCAGACGTGGCTCACCACCGTGTCGCTCGACCCGCAGCTGACCCTCCTCGAGAAGCCCTCTGTCGCAAGCGATCCCGAGCCACCTCAGGGCGTGGCGTTCGCCGACGGGTCGGTCTCGCCGGCCGACTACGCCCATGCGGTGGCCGAGGCGGTGGAGCGCATCGGGGCGGGCGAGGTCGACAAGGTAGTCCTCGCCCGCGACCTCGTCGCGACGGCGTCGGGGCCGATCGACCCGCGCTGGCTGCTGCGTCGCCTCGCCGAGCGCTACGAGAACACGTGGGTCTTCGCCGTGGCGGGGCTCATCGGCGCGACGCCCGAGCTGCTCGTCCGCCGAGACCAGGGCCTGATCACCTCGCGGGTGCTCGCCGGCACGATCCGGCGCACGGGCGACGACGACAAGGACACCGCGCTGGCCGGCTCACTCGCCCGGTCGTCGAAGGACCTCGAGGAGCACGAGTACGCCGTGCGCTCGGTCGCTGACGCCCTGGCGCCGCACTGCTCGTCGATGAACGTGCCCGAAGCCCCCTTCGTGCTGCACCTGCCGAACGTCATGCACCTCGCGACCGACGTCGCCGCGGTCAGCGCCGACGACGCCTCGTCCCTCACGCTCGCCGCCTCGCTGCACCCGTCGGCCGCGGTCGGCGGCACCCCGACCGCGCGCGCGGTCGAGCTCATCGCCGAGCTCGAGCACATGGACCGCGGCCGCTACGCCGGACCGGTGGGCTGGATGGACGCCCACGGAGACGGGGCCTGGGGAATCGCCTTGCGCAGTGGCGCCTTTGCCGCCGGCGACCCGTCGCAGATCACCCTGTATGCCGGCTGCGGCATCGTCGCGGGGTCGGACCCCGAGTCCGAGGTGGCCGAGTCCAACGCCAAGCTCATTCCCATGCGCGACGCGCTCGCGAGCGACTGACGCACCGACGTGTCCGCTGCCCGCACGGCCTCGGAGCTCGCCCTCCGGATCGTCCAGTCCCTGTGGCTGGGCGGGATCCGCGACGTCGTGCTCGCCCCGGGCTCGCGGTCTGCCCCGCTGGCACTGACGCTGGACGCTGCCGACCGCGCCGGTGACCTGCACCTGCACGTACGAGTGGACGAGCGTTCGGCCGCCTTCCTCGCGTTGGGACTGGCGACGGGTTCACGCCGCCCCGTCGCCGTCGTGACGACGTCGGGAACGGCCGTCGGCAACCTGCTGCCGGCCGTCATGGAGGCGCACCACACCGGGCGCCGACTCCTGGTGGTGAGCGCCGACCGGCCCGACCGGCTGCGCGGCACGGGAGCGAACCAGACCACCCAGCAGGCGGGCATCTTCGGTGTCTTCGCCGGGTGCGTGGACCTCATCCCTTCCGTGTCCGACGCTGAGCTGGACGACGCTGTGGCGCAAGCCTGCTCGCGGCGCGGTCCGTCGCAGATCAACGTCCAGCTCGACGGCGACCTGGTGCCGCCCGACCCCGACCCCGCCGCCTGGTGGCAGCGCCCCAACCCCGCGGACCATCGCCTCGACAACTCCACCGCGGCGGACTTTCGGGCCGAATCAGCACCGGAAACCCGCGACAACTCCGCCGCGGCGGACTTTCGGGCCGAATCAGCACCGGAAACCCGCGACAACTCCGCCGCGGCGGACTTTCGAGCCGAATCAGCACCGGAAACCCGCGACAACTCCGCCGGGGCGGGGTTTGGGGCGGCGTCGGGGGTGAACGTCGACCCGTCGGTGTCGGTTCCTGTCGACGGCGAGGTGCTGCCGCTGGGCCCGCGCACCGTCGTGGTGGCCGGCGACGACGCCGGACCCGCAGCACGGCTGCTCGCCGAGGCGGCCGACTGGCCGATGCTCGCCGAGCCGACTTCCGGGGCACGCATCGGACGGCAGGCGCTGCGCACGGGCCGGCTCCTGCTCACGACGGACCTCAGGGCACAGGTCGAGCGGGTCGTGGTCATCGGACACCCGACCCTCTCGCGCCCGGTCACGAGCCTCATCAGCGACCCTGCCCTCGAGGTGCTCGCCGTGCGCGGCCGTGACGGCGTCGCGACCGACCCGGGCCGTGTCGCCCGGGTGCTCGAGGTCGTGCCTCGCGTCGAAGCCTCCGACGACGGCGTCTGGTTCGCGCTATGGCGCGAAGCTGACCTGCGGCTCTCGGCACTGATCGACGCGGGTCTCACTGCGTCGCAAGGCGATTCAATGCGCGCACCAGGGCTCGACTCCGGCCTGTCACCGCTCGCGGTGGCCGCCGTGGTCGCGTCGGCTGTCGCCGCCGACACCTCGCTCGTGGTCGGCTCGTCCAACGCCGTACGCGACCTCGACGTCATGGCGACGCCGTGGCCTCCGCTGCAGCACCGCTTCGTCGTCGGCAACCGGGGCCTGGCCGGTATCGACGGGATGGTGTCGACGGCCATCGGGATCGCCCTCGGTCGCCCCCGCGCGGCCCGCACCATCGCCTACCTCGGCGACCTGACCTTCCTCCACGACAGCAACGGCCTGCTCGTCGGCAGCGGCCAACCGCGCCCCGACCTCACCTTCGTCGTGCTCAGCGACGACGGCGGGGCCATCTTCAGCACCCTGGAACAAGGCGACCCCCGCTACTCGGACGCCTTCGAGCGCGTCTTCGCGACCCCGCACGGCACCGACCTGGCGGCGCTCTGCGCGGCGCACCACACGGCATACGAGCGCGTCGACGACCTGAAGCGTCTGAGCGAAGCGCTCGACGAATCACCCTCTGGCATCAGGGTTCTCGAGGTTCCGGTCTCTCGAAACGACCGCCGCGCCGAGGCCGCGTGGCTGCGTTCGCTCGCGCGACGCGCCGTCCCGGCAAGCGACGAGCTCCGGTGAGGAACCGTTCAGCGAGCCCTCAGCCCGGCGGGTCGGGCACCGGCCACTGCGACGGTGTGCTGGGCTCGGTCGTCGCCGCGGCTCGCACGAGCTCGGCGTTGTCGCGGGCCTCCCTGCCGCTGGCCAGGTGGAGGGTGTCCTCGAGGCCCACCCGCACGTCGTAGCCGGCGGCCTGGGCCCAGCGCAGCACGGGCCAGGTCCAGCGCTCCTCGCCGTGCACGACGACCGGTGCGGGCGACATGCCAAGCGCCGCCAGGATGCGTTCCGCGGCCCATGGCCCGTCAGAGCCCGGGGTGACGCCGGGGATGAGCTCGACGAGCACCCGCTCGACCTGCCACGGCCAGCTGGTCGCGACGAAGAGGCTGGCGGCCTTGGGGGTCCAGATGCCGGCCTCGACGCCGGAACCCTTGTCGCGCAGGGTTTCCGCGACTTCGACGGCGCCCTCCTCGTGCCAGTTGACGCTGGCGCAGTCTGGTCCGCCGAGGTCGGGCGAGGGCCACTCCGCGACGTGGGCCAGCTTGCGACGCGCACCGTCGACGATGCCGTCGCGCGTCGACACGCTGACCCGGAGCCCGGGCGTGC
>JABFXB010000369.1 GCA_013361975.1 Dermatophilaceae bacterium | reverse complement strand
CGTGGGTTATTGCTGGGGCTTGCTCATCGCTGAGTACTCATCGGGTGCTCATAGCGTTTTCAACCCGCCTTGGTTCGCTGACTGATCACTGACTGTTACCTGCTCCGGCGCCTCTCGCCGGGGGCGACCGGGTGCTACGGCTGCTGGATGCCGAGATGCCGTGCCACCGCGCTCACGTCGACCCCGGCCTGCACGCGCAGGCCGCGACCGAACGCCTTGCGGCGCACCGCCAGCTCGAAGCACTCGGGCGTCGGGTGCAGCCATGCACCACGTCCGGGCATCCGGTGTCTCGGGTCGGGGCGAAGCGTGACCGGGCCGTTCCCGGGGTGCTCGTCCGTCGCCGCGACCACTCGCAGCAAGGCCGACCAGCTATCCGATCCTCGACATCCCACACAGGTGCGGGACGGCTCAGCACGGAGTCCAGTCCGGTCGGCCACACAAGAGTCTACCGCGTTCACGCGCGGGCTCGCTCCACGGGGGGCCTCGGCGGCCGACGACACGCCGCCGCGGCGCCCCGGCTCACGCGGCCTGTCGTACGCCGGTCGCGTGCCGCCGCGTGCGCCTCACTCAGGGGCGACCTCGACGCCGCCACCGGGAGCGGCGCCCGCCTCGGTGTCGGGCCGGATGTCGATGCGCCAGCCGGTGAGCTTCGCGGCCAGGCGGGCGTTCTGCCCCTCCTTGCCGATGGCGAGGCTCAGCTGGTAGTCGGGCACGACGACCCGCGCCGTGCGGGCCGACGCGTCGACGATCTCGACGGACTGCACCCGTGCGGGCGACAGGGCGGCAGCGACGAAGGTGGCCGGGTCGTCCGCGTAGTCGACGATGTCGATCTTCTCGCCCCGCAGCTCGGTCATGACGGCCCGCACGCGGGCGCCCATGGGCCCGATGCAGGCGCCCTTGGCGTTGACGCCGGGCACCTTGCTGTGGACGGCGATCTTGGTTCGGTGGCCGGCCTCGCGCGCCAGGGCGGCGATCTCGACGGTGCCGTCGGCGATCTCGGGCACCTCGAACCGGAAAAGGGTGCGCACGAGGTTCGGGTGGGTGCGCGAGAGCCCCACCTGCGGGCCCTTGGGGCCACGCTTGACGCTGACCACGAAGCACCGCAGCCGCTCGCCGTGCACGTAGCGCTCGCCGGGGACCTGCTCGGCCAGCGGGAGGATGCCCTCGACCGTGCCGAAGTCGACGAGGACGTTCCGCGGGTCCTGGCTCTGCTGGATGATGCCGGAGATGACGTCGCCCTCTCGGCCCTTGAAGTCGCCGAGGATCGCCTCGTCCTCGAGGTCGCGCAGGCGCTGGACGATGACCTGGCGGGCCGTCGAGGCGGCGATGCGCCCGAAGCCCACCGGCGTGTCGTCGAACTCGGGGCCGGGCTCTGCGCGCTGGGGGCGCTCGCCCTCCTCGGTCGGGGGCAGCAGCTCGCCCTCCTCACGGGCCCAGACGATGACGTGGCCGGACTTGCGGTCGAGCTCGACGCGCGCGATGCGCTGGCTGCCGTCGGTGCGGTGGTACGCGACGAGCAGCGCCTGCTCGATGGCGGGGATGAGAACGTCGAGGCTGATGTCGCGTTCCCTCTCCAGGGCGCGCAGAGCTGCGAGGTCGATGTCCATCAGTGGTCCCCTTCCGGAGCGGCCGCCTGCTCGAGGCCGTCGGTGCCGTCTCGTGTGTCTTCGTGTGCGTCTGCGTGTGGGTCGTCGTGTGCATCGTCGCCGTCTGGATCCCCGGCGTCGGCGCGCTTGAACTCCACCTGCACGGTGCCCCGCTGGACGCCGTCGAGGTCGAGCGTCACGTGACGCGCCGGGGTCTTCTTCGTCGCGGCGACGTGCAGCTCGAGCGTGTCGGAGCCCACCTCGGTCAACCGGCCCGTGTCGGTGCCGCTCTGGTGGACGATCTCGACGAGGCGCCCGACCTGGCGGCGCAGCTGGTCGCGGGAGGCGAGCGGCCGTCCGACGCCCGGCGAGGACACCTCGAGGACGTACGGGGACTGGCCCATGACGTCGCTCGCGTCCAGCTCGTCGCTGACGGCGCGGGTGGCGTCGGCGACGGCGTCGAGGGACAGGGGCGGCACCGGGCTCGTCGTGTCGGCGACGTCGAGACCGCTGATGTCGGAGTCGACGAGCACCCGCACGAGCCGCCGCTTGCCGGCAGGAGACACGGAGACGTCCTCGACCACGAGCCCGAGGGGCGCGAGAACCGGCTCGAGCGTCGCTCTGATCTCCTGGGCCGTGCTCATCGGTCGACGCCTCCTGCTCTTCTCGAATGTCCGGTGCCGACGCCCGCTGGGGGCGGTCACGGCGCCGCGTGGAACCCCACTCTAGTGGCGCCGGGGGGTCGCCGCAGACCGCCCGGCGCGTGCGAAGATCTCGGCATGGAGGGCGACACCCGGGGGCGCGGGTCACGGGTGCTGGACGGTCTGGGCCGTCCGCCACGCCGGCTCCTCGTACTGGGTGCCGGGGCCGCCGCGCTCGCCCTGCTCGTCGACGGCGGCCTGCGGCTCGACGTGCCGCGGCGACCCGCCCCGGCGCCCACCCGTCGCCCGGCCGCGGACGAGCAGCTGCTGCTCGAGGCGGTGGCCGACCTGGACGAGATCGTCGCGGCCGAGGACGACGTGCTGTCGGCGACGGGCAGCGACACCTTGGTGCGCCGGCTGCGGGCACTCAACCGCGACCAGCTGCGGGTGCTGCGCGGACGCCTCACCAACGCCGGCGTCCCGACCTCGGTCATCGAGGCCGCGGTCACGGCGCGCACGACGTCGGCGCGCAGGACGTCGGCGCCCGTGCGCACCCGGTCGGCACTCGCGACGCTCCTCGCCGCACCCGCAGCCGGCCGGTGGGAGGCGCTCACGACTGCGACGGATGACGCCCGCGAGCTGCTGGCGGCGGCATACGCCCAACGGCTCGCAGCGGCAGCCCTGCTCGGGCACCCGGTCGAGATCTCGACGACGCCGAGCCCAGCGCGCCCGGCCGTCGTGGCCCGCACCCAGCCGCTCGTCTACGCCTTCGAGGTCGTGGCTGCGCAGAGCGCCGGCTCCCAGCGGCGGCGGGCCGAGGCGACGCTCGCCGAGCTCAACCGCCTGGCGCTGGCCGTCTCGGGGACCGCGTCCACCACACCCGCCGGCTGGGCGCTTCCCTTCCCCGTCACGACACCAGAGGCAGCGAGGCGGCTGGCGACCGCGGTGCTGCGCTCGGCGGTCGACGGGGCCACCGCGGCCGCCGGTGACCGTCCGACGCCGGCGTCGCTCGAGGACGTCGCGCGGTGGAGCGCCAACGTCCAGGCGCTCGCCGTCGACTGGGACCTGCCGCTGACCGCCTTTCCGGGAGCCGACGCGTGACCTACGACCCGATGTACGACCTCATCCCCGCGCACTTCGCCCACGAGGTCAGCGGCTACGAGAGCGCCGGCTACGTGTCGGGCGAGGACTGGATCGACGCCCTCCCCGGCCTCATCACCGACCTGCTCTCGGAGTGGGAGCTCGAGCCCGTCGGGCGCCCGAGCAACGGCGTCTGCGCCGTCGCGATCCCCGTGCGGCTGCTCGGCGCCGGGCGCGACGTCGTCGGGGTGAGCGGCGAGGGCATCCTCAAGATCACCTGGCCCCACCCCGAGGCGGCCACCGAGCACCTCGCCCTGCAGACCTGGAACGGCCACGGTGCGGTCCGTCTGGTGCGCGCCGACCCCGCCCGCTTCGCGATGCTGCTCGAGCGCCTGCACACGCGCGACCTCACCCGCGTCGACATCGACGACGCGTGCGAGGTCCTCGGCGGGCTGCTGTCGCAGCTACGGCGACCACCGCACCCGCGCGTCCCCAGCCTGACGGCATACGCCCTGAGGCAGGCCGACGAGCTGCGGGCGGCACCGGCCGTGCTCCCCCGTCGCTACCTCGACCAGGCCGCGGCCCTGGCGAAGGAGCTCGTCGGCCGGCCGGCGGCCGAGGACCGCCTGCTGCACACCGACCTGCACTACACGAACGTCCTCGCGGCCTATCGCTCCCCGTGGCTCGCCATCGACCCGAAGCCGATGGCCGGAGACCCGGCGTTCGAGGTCGCACCGGCCCTCTGGAACCGCGCCGACGAGCTGGGCACCGGTTCGCAGATCCGGTGGTCGCTGCGGCGGCGTCTCGAGATCATCTGCGAGCGCGCCGGGCTCGACGAGGGGCGGGCCCGGGCGTGGACGATCGTGCGCGAGGCCGACAACGCGCTCGAGGCCGCGCAGGCAGTGGCGGGCGACCCGACCGCCGAGGCGTGGGCCCACGACCGCATCAGCCTCGCCGTCACGATCATCAAGGCGATGAACGACTGAGAACCGCGCTGCGTCCGAGCGTCGAGACGCGCCGGTCAAAACGTTTCGATTTCGATGTCGAAACTCTGTAGCCTAGAGCGGCTCTCCCCCACGACGTCGAAAGGCAGTCGCATGCCTCGCCTTGCCATGCCCACCTTCCGCGACCCGCGCTCGGCCACGCCGACGCCGGCTCGCGAGATCGCGCGCATCGCCGTGCCGGTGAGCATGGAGTTCGTCCTGATGCTGGTGCTCAACTTCGTCAACCAGATCGTCGTCGGCAGCCTCGGTGCGACGGCCATCGCCGCGGTCGGCTTCTCCAACAGCCTCACCTTCATCCTCGGCGTCACGCTGGGCGCGCTCGGCACGTCCGTCGCG
>JABFXB010000302.1 GCA_013361975.1 Dermatophilaceae bacterium | reverse complement strand
GGGTCCAGCGCGCCGTTCTCGAGGAGCGGGAGGATCGCCTCCCACTGCGTGCGCAGATAGCTCGGGTCGGGCATCCAGAAGGCGCCCCAGCCGACCCCGACGACGCTGAGGTTGCCCAGGAGCAGGCGGTTGACCTTGACCTCGGGGATCTGGCCGGCCGTGAATCCGATGACGAGGAGCCGGCCCTCCGGGGCGAGGCTGCGGAGGCTGTCCGTGAAGCGGTCTCCGCCGACGGGGTCGACGATGACATCGACACCTCGACCGTTCGTGAGCTCCTTTGCCTGCGTGAGGAACTCGTCGGCGAGCACGACGTGGTGCGCACCGGCGGCCTCGGCCGTCGCGACCTTGTCGGCGGACGAGACCACGGCGATGACCCGGGCGTCCATGGCACGGGCGAGCTGCGTCGCGGCGGTGCCGATGCCCCCGGCCGCCCCGTGGACGAGCACGACCTCGCCGCGCTCGAGCCGGCCCCGACGCGTCAGGGCGAAGTGGACCGTCAGGTAGTTCATCGGGAGCGCGGCCCCCGCCTCGAAGCTGACCGCGTCGGGCAGCGGGAAGACCATCGCCTCGGGCACGGCGACGGTCTCGGCGAAGGCGCCGAGCACCGGGAACGCCGCGACGCGGTCGCCGGGCCGGAACGGACTGTCCGCTGCTGCCTCGCGCACGATGCCGGCGCACTCGGCGCCCGGCACGAACGGCAGCTCGGGGCGCATCTGGTAGAGCCCCTTGCTCATGAGGACGTCGGGGAAGCTGACGCCGGCCTCGTGCACGTCGACGAGCACGTGGCCGGGTTCGAGCGTCGGCTCTGGCAGGTCCTCGACGACGAGACTGTCGGGTCCGTCGAGGGAGGTGACTCGTGCTGCGCGCATCATGCTCCTCGGGTGGGGGTGGCACGGATGGTGAACGGGGCGCGGAGGAGGTCGGCGTCGCGCGAGCTGGGGCCGACGAGGAGCTCGAACTCGCCGGGCTCGACGACGCGACGGGCCGCAGCGTCGACGACCGTGCAGGCGGCGACGGGAACCTCGACCTCGACGGTGACCGACTCGTGGGGCGGCACGACGACCCTGCGGAACGCCTTGAGCTCCTTGGCCGCCCACGTGACGCTGGTGACGACGTCGTGGACGTACGCCTGGACGACCTCGTGCGCCGGCCGATCGCCCTCGTTCGTGATCGTCACGCTCGCCCGGACGGCGTCGCCCTCGGTGAGGTCGGCACCTCCGACGAGGGTGAGGTCGGCCCACGAGGTGGTCGTGTAGGTGAGCCCCTCGCCGAAGACGAACTGCGGCTCCTGCGTGAGGTCGGCGTAGCGGTGGCCGTGCTGGCCGCGCACCTGGTTGTAGTAGGTCGGCTGCTGGCCGACGTGCCGCGGGATCGACAGCGGCAGGCGCCCGGAGGGCTCGATGTGCCCGAGCACGAGCTCGGCGACCGCACGGCCGCCCCGCATGCCGGGGCTGAAGGCCTCGATGACGGCGGCGGCCTCGAGGGCGCTCCGCGGCAGGACGGCCGGCTTGGTGTGCAGGAGCACGACGACGGTCGGGGTGCCGGTGGCGACCACGGCGTCGAGGAGGGCTGCCTGGCCGCCCTGCAGCTCGAGGGTCGCGGTCGAGCAGCCTTCTCCCGTCAGGGCCATCGTGTCGCCGAGCACGACGACGGCGAGGTCGGCGGTCCGGGCGGCTGCGACGGCCTCGTCGAGCTGGTCGGTGTCGACGGGTGCGGCGACGGAGACCGGCGGCCGGGGCTGGCCGTCGGGGAAGAAGGGGCCGTCGGGGTCGGGCGCGAGCTGCTCGATCTCGGCGCCACGGGCGTGGGTGACGGTCCAGCCGTCGGGCACGACGGCGCGGAAGCCGTCGAGCACGGTCTCGACCCGCTCGCGGGGGTGGCCGTCGGGCATCCAGTCGACCTGGCCGGACGCACCGGCCCAGTCGCCGAGGTTGGCCTGCGGGTCGTCGGCGTTGGGTCCGAGCACGGCGACCGTGCGGACGGTGACGGCGGACGCTCCGGCGCGGCCTGCGGCATACGGGAGGGTGCCGTCGTTGGTGAGCAGCACGAGGGACCGGCGGGCGACCTCGAGGTTGAGGGCGGCGTGCTCGGCCGAGCCGATGACGGCCGCCTGGCGCTCACGGTCTGGCGGCCGGGGGTTCTCGAAGAGGCCGAGCTCGAGCTTGACGCGGAGGATGCGCCGCACGGCTTCGTCGATCTGCTTCTCCTCCAGCAGGTTTCGCGCCACTGCCTCCTGCGCGGCCTCGAAGAAGGCGGGCGTCGTCATGACGAGGTCGTTGCCGGCGCGCACGGCGACCGTGGCGGCCTCGACGTCGTCGGCGCACACCTTCTGCTCCCACACCATGCGGCCCACGTTGTCCCAGTCGGTGACGAGGGTGCCGGAGAAGCCCCACTGCTGCTTGAGCACGTCGTCGAGCAGCCAGCCGTTCGCCGTGACCGGGACACCGTCGATCGACTGGTAGCCCAGCATGAAGGTGCGGCAACCCTCGTGCACCGCACGCTCGAACGGTGGGAGGAACCACGACGCGAGCTTGCGGCGGCTGAGGTCGGCCTCGCTCGCGTCACGGCCACCCTGCGTCTCGGAGTAGCCGGCGAAGTGCTTGGCACAGGCGAGGATCGCGGTCGGGTCGGTCAGGCCGTCGCCCTGGTAGCCGCGCACCATGGCGGCTCCGAGCTCGCCGATGAGGTGAGGGTCCTCGCCGAAGGTCTCGCCGACACGCCCCCAGCGCAGGTCGCGCGTGATGCAGAGCACGGGCGAGAACGTCCAGTGGATGCCGGTGGCCGAGACCTCGACGGCCGTGACGCGGGCGGCCTGCTCGACGAGGCCGGGGTCCCACGTGCAGGCCATGCCGAGCTGCGTCGGGAAGATCGTCGCGCCGGGCCAGAAGGAGTGGCCGTGGATGCAGTCGTCGGCGGTGAGCAGCGGGATGCCGAGGCGTGTTGCGGCGGCGAGCTCGATGGCGCGCGGCATGTCCTCGGGCGAGGTGTGCAGGATCGAGCCGGCCAGCTTCGTGCTCACGACGTCATCGAGGTCGCCGCGGGCGTCGAGCTGCAGCATCTGGCCGACCTTCTCGGGCAGCGTCATGCGGGAGAGGAGGTCCTCGAGGCGCTCCTCCACCGGTCGCGCCGGGTCGCGGTAGGGCAGGTCTGCTGACAGTGCGGTGGTGTCGTCATCGGCCACGGTGCGACGCTAACCCACCTACGCTGAAGGCGTGGTCGAGCCCCTGGTCCGCTTGCCGGACGGCACCATCAAGCAGGTCAACCCACTCACCGGCACCAAGGTCTGGACGCTGCCGGGCCGGGCGGCGAGACCCTTCGGGGTCCCGGCCCACCACCCGTTGCCGCTCGACCCCGACGACCACGACCGGCACTGCGCGTTCTGCTGGGCTCGCATGCTCGAGACGACGCCCGAGATCGCGCGGGTCGTCCGCGACGGGGACGGCTGGCGCGAGGCGCGCGGGGTCCTCGCCGAGGACCTGCACGCGACCCGACCGGAGTTCCGCCTCATCCCGAACCTCTTCGAGATCCTCAGCTACGACTACTGGCACCTCAGCCACGGCTTCGAGCCGACGGCGGCGTCGCTGGCCCACCGGACGGCATACCTCGGCACGCCGCAGGGCCGCGAGCACGTCACCGCTCTAGCGCGCGTCCGGATGCGCGCGCGGGGCGCAGCCGGCGCCGACGCCGAGCCGCTGGCCGAGGATGACCTCGAGCGCGAGGCGGTCGGGCTCTTCGCGGGCAACCACCAGGTCGTCATCGCGCGGCGGCACTACGTCGACGACGCGACGGAGGACACGCAGCTCGCCGGTTCCGGCACGCTCACACGCGAGGAGCACTGGAGGTATACGGAGCTCACGGTCCGCGCGATGAGGGACCTCTACCGGGACAACTCCTGCGCCCGTTACGTCGCGGTCTTCCAGAACTGGCTGTCGGCAGCGGGCGCCTCCTTCGACCACCTCCACAAGCAGGTCGTGGCGATCGACGAGCTCGGAGCCCAGAAGGAGCGCGAGATAGAGCGGCTGCGCACGGAGCCCGACGTCTTCGTCCGCTGGGGAGCCCGGTATGCCGCCGAGCAGGGGCTCGTCGTCGCCCGCACGGAGCACGCGGTCGCCTTCGCCGGTGTCGGGCACCGTTATCCCGCGCTCGTCGTGCACGTGACCGACGGCGAGGGCTGCCCGTGGGAGCTGGGCGAGGAGCAGCTGCGTGACTTCTCCGACCTGGTCCACGCATGCCACGCCGCGACGGGGGTGCACGTGCCGTCGAACGAGGAGTGGCACCACCGGCCGCCCTCGGTGGACCAGCCGATGCCGTTGCGGGCCGTGCTCAAGTGGCGCATCTCGACGCTCGCGGGGTTCGAGGGCGGCACGAAGATCTACGTCAACACGATCGACCCGTGGACCGTGCGCGACCGCGCCGTCGCGCGGCTTCGCGAGCTCGAGGACGCGGGGTTCGTTTCCGACGGCATCACGATCGGCTGACAGGCCCCCGTTGGCGAGCGACTTCTACGGCGGCGACATGGGCCTCGACGATGCAGGCAGGCGGCGCGGCGGCGGCGGAAGCCCGCTCGACGAGGAGTTCCACCGCGCGCTGGCCGCCGTGCCGACCCCCTCGCGCCTTCAGGCGCAGCTCGGGTTCGCGCGAGGCGAAGGAGG
>JABFXB010000381.1 GCA_013361975.1 Dermatophilaceae bacterium | reverse complement strand
ATCCCGGTGCGTTGTGACCTACTCGGTGTGTTGCCGCAGGACGGCGGTCAGCGGTTGTCGGTGGCCTTGACGTCGACGGCCACGTTGGCTCCCGTGTAGAGGTGGGTCAGGACGTAGACGGTGCCCGGCGGGATGGGCGCCGACTCGTCGGCCGAGGACGTCGCCGTCGACCCCGTCAGCGCACACGCGCTGTCGAGGAAGTAGAGGTCGAGGTCGTGGCCGACGGTGGCGTCGAGCGGGCTCGTGCCCTTGACCGCCACCGAGTGCAGCCCGTCGGAGAAGCCAGCCGGCAGCTTCGTCACCCAGCCGTCGACACCCTGCGAGGCCGGCGGGAAGGTGCACGCCGTGCTCATCTCGGTGCCGGTGACGCCGAAGACGTTCTGCAGGCCCGTCGGGTCACCCGCGGCCGGGTTGTTGACCGTGATGGTGCCCTGGTCGCCGTACGGGGCGTCGGGCGTGACGGTGCCGTTGGCGACAGTGGCGCCGGAGCCGAACGCCTCGATCTCGGCGACCTGGGCGTACTTCGTCGTGTCGCCCTGCACCGAGTCGACGAAGAAGCGCAGGTACGCGGCCTTCGTGGGGGTGCCCAGCGCGAACGTCGTGTAGTTGAGGTCGGGGGCCGTCGGGCGCGGAGCCTGGTAGCCGAACGCGCCGGTGCGCACCGTCTTCCACGTCACGCCGTCGAGCGACGTCTGCACGGTGAACCCCTTGAGCGCGGCGAAGCGCGAGGCGTTGGTCGCCTTGTACGCGCTGACCCGCACCGAGCTCACGGTCGCCGGGGCGGCGAGCTTGACCGTGACCCGCTCGTCGGGGCCCGCGTTGTACGCGGTCGACCCGGCCTTCGTCGACCACACCGAGGCGGCGGTGTCGTCGAAGGCGAACTTCGCCGGCGCGCCGTCGTCCTGGCTCGAGACCGACACGACCTGGGCGCCCGCCGCCGTCGACGCGAGGTTCGGCGCGAGCGAGATCTTCTTCGCCGTGTTCCTGCCCGCCGTCACCGAGAAGCCCTCGATGGTCTGCGTGCCGAAACCGGGCGCCTGGACCGTCAGCGGGTAGGTGCCGGTGACCGCCTTGACCGTCGCTCCGCCGGTGGTGCCGGTGCGCACGAGGGACGAGACGCGGGCCTCGAAGCGGCCGAGGATGACCCGGGCGTTCGGGATCGGCTGGCCCGTCGTCGCGTTGACGAGGGTCAGCGCGACCGTGCCGTTGGAGGCGGCCGCCGGCACGTCGAACGCCGGCCTCGGGTCGGTGTCGTCGCCCGTCTGCGAGCTCGCCGAGACGCCGGCGCCGCGCTTGGCGAAGACCGACCAGATCAGGGCCGTGTTGTCACCGTGGTAGCGGTCGAGGTCGGCGCTGAGGATGCCGTCTCGCGCGTCGAGGAACGACGGGTTCGGTGCCGTCAGCGGCATGCCGTCGGTGACGAGCTGCGCCGCCACGGCGGCGCCCTTGGCCGCGCCGTAGCGGGCGACGAGCGCCTTGCGCAGGTCCCACAGCGTCGCGGTCCAGATCTCGCCGTCCGCGTGCACCTCGGGCCCGGTCAGGTCGTAGCCGATGTCGCCGAACGTCGTCGGGTTCTGGTCGTAGTTCCAGTTGCGGATGCCGCGCGTCGGGTTGCCGGTGACGTAGTCGCCGACGATCGGCTTGGTCAGCAGGCCGGCATTGAAGCCGTGGTTGAGGGCGTACCAGTCGGACCAGCCCTCACCCATCGAGCCGGCCTGCTGCGAGCCGAGCGCGCCGCCGCCCGCGACGTAGCGGTTCGAGAGGCCGTGGGTGTACTCGTGCTGGATGACCGACATGTCGAAGGAGCCGTCGCGGTGGGGCCCCTCGAAGGCGTCGTCGATCGGCTCCCAGAGGAACATGCCGCTCCACGGCGGGATGCCGTCGTCGAGCGTGAGCATGTACGCGTTGTCTCGACCCGTGTACGTCGGCGCACCACCCGAGGCGGCGCCGGCCTGGACGAGCCCGCGGATCGCGTCGCCGCCCTGGCCGCCCTTGCCGCCGTTGTCGGTCTGGAAGTTGCCGGCCGTCTCGGTGAAGCCGAGCGCGTAGTACTCGTCGTGGATGCGGTTGTGCTGGAAGAAGAGGTTCGTCGCCGCGGGGTCGAGGTCCTCGGCGTAGGAGGGCGGGGTGGTCTGCCCCTTGGTCGCTGCCCACTGGTTGCTGTACGCGTAGTCGAAGTGCCCGGTGGGGGAGACCGGCCGCGGCGCGTTGTCGACCGGCGCGATGAAGTTCGACCAGTTCGCGTACGTGTCGGCATTGTTCCCGAGGGTCGTGACGCCTGTGCCGGTCGCGCCGGTGAGGTCGACCCAGCCCTTCGGCGACTCGGCCGTGGCGCCGAACGACTGCTGCCGCGGCTGGCCGCCGTTCGCAGCGCCCGGGTAGTTGTCGTAGACCGTGCCGTGGGGCTCGTCGAACTGCACGACGCTCGTCCGGTGCAGCACCGCCCCGGTCGTGCCGTCGACGATGACCTCCCAGGCCTCGGTCTGGCTCTTGATGAAGAACACCTTGTAGGCGGCCACGGGGCCGGTCTTCGTCGGGAACGCGACCTTGCGCACGTAGCCGGGGCCGGCGAACGGTCCGCGCGAGAAGGTCATGAAGCCGGCCTGCGTGCCGTCGGCGACGGGGGCGTATGCCGTGCCGGGAGCCAGCGTGCCCGCGACCTTGAGCAGGGCACCGGCCTCGCCGAGCACCCACGCGCCGACGAGGGCCGACCCGGAGGCGGTCTCGCCGGCATACGACAGGACGCGCCCGTCGGAGGCGACCGCCACGTTGAGGCGTCCGCCCCGCGCGGCCGGCGCGCCGGCGAAGGTCTGCACGAAGCTGACGACGTGCGTGCCGGTGCCCGGCAGGGCGTGGTCACGGGCGACGGTGAGGCCCTGCACCTGGGCGGCGGTGAGGCCGAACGCCGCAGGCTGCGAGGCGAGCCAGTCCCGCGCGACGTCGACGGCGGTGCCGGTGCGAGCGGCGGTCAGGTAGCCGTCGGCCCGCAGCGCACGCAGGGTGCCGAAGCGGGCGTCCCACGTGGCACGGGCCCCTGCGCCGGCCGTCCTCAGCAGCGCTGCGACGGCGTCCTTCGTCGCCCCGACGGGGACGACGGCCTTCGTGACCGCCCGGGTGTCGAGCGTCGCGAGCAGGTCGCCGACGGTGTCGGTGATGGTGTTGGTGAGCGAGGTGCTCACCGGGGTTGCGGTGGTCGACGTCGTCGTCGCCGCCGCGAGCGGGGCCCCCGCCGCCGCCGAGACGAGGCACAGTCCCATGGCGAGGACGTGCTTGCGAGTGGTGTTCACGCGTTCTCCTAGGAGTTGCTCGTCGGGTCGCGCCGAGGCGGGCGGCCCGGTGCAGGAGAAACGACGTGAGGGGGCGGAAGGATACGCGCGAGTAGGAAAGTTCTGTGAGGCGCGTTGAGTTTATCTTGATGTCAAGATAAATTCGGAGCCATGGAGATGCACCTGCACCACGTCCAGGTCTCGGGTCCCGCCGGCTGCGAGGACGACATGCGCGCCTTCTACGGCGGCGTCCTCGGCATGGTCGAGGTGGAGAAGCCCGAGGCGCTGCGCGCCCGGGGCGGCGCGTGGTTCCGGGCCGGCTCGGCCGAGCTGCACGTCGGCATCGAGGACGGTTTCGCCCCGGCGCGCAAGGCGCACCCGGGCATCGCCGTCTCCGACGTCGAGCAGCTGGCCGAGGTCGTGGCGGGCTCCGGCGCGCCGGTCGCCTGGGACGAGAACATCCCCGGCCTCCGCCGCTTCCACACGACCGACCCGGTCGGCAACCGGCTGGAGTTCCAGCAGGCATGAGCGGCTCAGCCGTGCGCGGTGCCTCGCGACTCGAGCGGCGCGAGCATCCGCCGCAGCAGTGTCGCCAGTTGCGTGCGGTCGGCGGCCGAGAGCTCCGACAGCAGCGACTTCTCCTGCTCGATGAGGTCGGCCATGGCCGAGTCGACGACGTCGCGGCCCGCGGCGGTGAGTCGCACGAGCACGCCGCGGCGGTCGCCCGGGTCGGGGCGGCGCTCGACGAAGCCGCTGCGCTCGAGCCGGTCGACCCGGTTGGTCATCGTGCCCGAGGTGACGAGGGTCTGCTGCACCAGCGCCCCCGGCGACAGCTCGTAGGGCTCGCCGGCTCGGCGCAGCGCCGACAGCACGTCGAACGCCCAACCCTCGAGCAGGTGCTCCGAGAAGGCCGACCCGCGCGCGAGGTCGAGGCGACGAGCCAGCCGCGAGACCCGCGAGAGCACCTCGAGGGGCGACACGTCGAGGTCGGGGCGCTCGCGACGCCAGGCAGCGACGATCTCGTCGACGTCGTCGGCAGGCCCGCGGTCGGCGCTCATGCCACCAACTGTAGTCGCCGTCAAGACTCTTGAGATCGAAGGAAAGTGAGCACGTCGTGACCGAACCCACCACCTCGCCCGCCGGTTCTGCGCGGACGTCCGACGCGGCCTGGGACCCGCGCCAGTACGCCGTCTTCGCCGGCCACCGCGGACGCCCCTTCGCCGACCTGCTCGCCCGCGTCGACGCCGACGACCCGCAGCTGGTCGTCGACCTCGGCTGCGGGCCGGGCGAGCTGACGCTCGGTCTCACGCAGCGTTGGCCGAACGCGCGCGTCGTCGGTGTCGACAGCTCGCCCGAGATGCTCGCCCGCGCTCGCGACCTCGACGTCGACGGCCGCGTCGAGTGGGTCGAGGCCGCCGCCGAGGACTGGGACCCCACCGAGTCGG
>JABFXB010000472.1 GCA_013361975.1 Dermatophilaceae bacterium | reverse complement strand
CGTCCGACACAGTCTTACCGAAGAGGTGCACAGCAGTGACCGTTCGCGTTGGTATCAACGGCTTTGGCCGCATCGGCCGCAACTTCTTCCGCGCCATCGTGGCGTCCGGAGCCGACATCGAGGTCGTGGCAACCAACGACCTCATGGACAACAAGACCCTCGCCCACCTGCTCAAGTACGACTCGATCCTGGGTCGCTTCCCGGGCGAGGTCACCTACGACGACACGTCGCTCACGGTCGACGGCAAGTCGATCCGCGTCTTCGAGGAGCGCGACCCGTCCAAGATCGACTGGGCCGGCGTCGGCGCCGACATCGTCGTCGAGTCCACGGGCTTCTTCACCGACGCCACGGCCGCAAAGGCGCACGTCGACGGCGGCGCCAAGAAGGTCATCATCTCGGCCCCGGCCAAGAACGAGGACATCACCATCGTCATGGGCGTGAACGACGACGCCTACGACGCCTCGAAGCACACGATCATCTCCAACGCGTCGTGCACGACGAACTGCCTCGGCCCGATGGCCAAGGTGCTCAACGACGAGTTCGGCATCGTCAAGGGCCTCATGACGACGATCCACGCCTACACGCAGGACCAGAACCTGCAGGACGCGCCGCACAAGGACCTCCGTCGCGCCCGCGCCGCCGCGCTCAACATCGTGCCGACCTCGACCGGTGCGGCCAAGGCCATCGGCCTCGTGCTGCCCGAGCTCAAGGGCAAGCTCGACGGCTACGCGCTGCGCGTGCCGGTGCCCACCGGCTCGGCCACCGACCTCACGTTCGAGGCCGGCCGCGAGACCACCGTCGAGGAGGTCAACGCCGCGGTCAAGGCCGCCGCCGAGGGCCCGCTCAAGGGCGTCCTCGTCTACACCGAGGACCAGATCGTCTCCAAGGACATCGAGACCGACCCCGCCTCGTGCATCTTCGACGCCGGCCTCACCAAGGTCATCGGCAACCAGGTCAAGGTCGTCGGCTGGTACGACAACGAGTGGGGCTACTCCAACCGCCTCGTCGACCTCGTCGCGCTCGTCGGCCAGTCGCTCTGAGCCAACTCGGCCACCGCCCCCGGGCCCGGACTCGCTCCGGTCGTCCCGCGGGGCGGTGGCCGCACCCTTGCCCGGCTGATCCCCACCACCAGAAGAGGCATCCCGCGTGAAGACCACCAGCGACCTCGGCGACCTGCGCGGCAAGCGCGTCCTCGTCCGGTCCGACCTCAACGTGCCGCTCGACGGCTCGACCATCACCGACGACGGACGCATCCGCGCCTCCGCCCCGACGATCAAGGGCCTCGCCGACGCCGGCGCCCGCGTCATCGTGTGCGCCCACCTCGGCCGGCCCAAGGGCGCCCCCGAGGCCAAGTACTCGCTCGCCCCCGTCGCGAAGCGCCTCGGGGAGGTGCTCGGCACCGACGTCGTCTTCGCCGACGACACCGTCGGTGACGACGCCAAGGCCAAGGCTGCTGCGCTCGAGGACGGCCAGGTGCTGCTCCTCGAGAACCTCCGCTTCAACGCGGGCGAGACCGCGAAGACCGACGACGAGCGGGCCGAGTTCGCGGGCGAGCTCGCTTCCCTCGCAGACGTCTTCGTCTCCGACGGCTTCGGCGTGGTGCACCGCAAGCAGGCGTCCGTCTACGACGTCGCGCGCCTGCTTCCGCACGCCACGGGCGACCTCGTCTCCACCGAGGTCGACGTGCTGCGCCGCCTCACCAAGGACCCCGAGCGCCCGTATGCCGTCGTGCTCGGTGGCGCGAAGGTGTCCGACAAGCTCGGCGTCATCGGAAACCTCCTCGGCACGGCCGACCGCCTCCTCATCGGCGGCGGCATGGTGTTCACCTTCCTCGCGGCGCAGGGCCTCGAGGTCGGCAAGAGCCTGCTCGAGGCCGACCAGGTCGACACCGTCAAGGGCTACCTCGACCGCGCCGAGAAGGAGGGCGTCGAGATCGTGCTGCCCGTCGACGTCGTCGCGGCCGACTCGTTCAGCGCCGACGCGGCGCACGACGTCGTCGCGGCCGACGCCATCCCGGCTGACCGCATGGGTCTCGACATCGGCCCGGAGTCGAGCCGCCTCTTCGCCGAGAAGCTCGCCGACTGCCGCACCGTCTTCTGGAACGGCCCGATGGGCGCCTTCGAGATGGCCCCGTTCGCGGCCGGCACCAAGGCCCTCGCGCAGGCCCTCGTCGAGATCACCGGCAAGGGCGCGCTCACGGTCGTCGGCGGCGGCGACTCCGCCGCCGCGGTGCGCCAGCTCGGCTTCGCGGACTCCGACTTCGGCCACATCTCCACCGGTGGCGGCGCCAGCCTCGAGTACCTCGAGGGCAAGGAGCTGCCCGGACTCACGGTTCTCGAGGAGGACGACGCCTGATGGCGAAGAACGACAAGACCGCCCCCACCGGGCGCGTCCCGCTCATGGCGGGCAACTGGAAGATGAACCTCGACCACCTCCAGGCGACGCACCTCGTGCAGAAGCTCGACTGGACGCTGCGCGACGCGAAGCACGACCACGCGGCCGTCGAGGTCGCCGTGCTGCCGCCGTTCACCGACCTGAGGTCGGTGCAGACCCTCGTCGAGGGCGACAAGCTCGACCTGCGCTACGGCGCGCAGGACCTCTCGCCGCACACGTCGGGCGCCTACACCGGCGACATCTCCGGCGCCTTCCTCGCCAAGCTCGGCTGCACCTACGTGGCCATCGGGCACAGCGAGCGACGCGAGGGCCACGGCGAGACCGACGAGGTCGTGGGCGCCAAGGTCAAGGCCGCCTACCAGCACGGGCTCACGCCGATCCTGTGCTGCGGCGAGGCCCTCGACGTGCGCAAGGAGGGTCGCCAGGTCGAGCACGTCGTCGCGCAGCTGCGCGCAGACCTCGACGGCGTCACCAAGGAGCAGGCCGCGAGCATCGTCATCGCCTACGAGCCCATCTGGGCCATCGGCACCGGCGAGGTCGCCACGCCCGACGACGCCCAGGAGGTGTGCGCCGCCATCCGCACCCTGCTCGCCGAGCTCTACAGCGGCGACGTCGCGGACGGCGTACGGGTGCTCTACGGCGGCAGCGTCAAGGCGGGGAACATTGCCGCGATCATGGCCCAGGAGGACGTCGACGGCGCCCTCGTGGGCGGCGCGTCCATCGACCCGGCCGAGTTCGCGGCCATCTGTCGCTATCGCGACCACGTGACCGCAGGCTGACGACCGGCTGACGCCGGGTGACGGCCAACCGGGGCCGTTCGGCCGATGGGGGCTCGGGCAGGTATCCTTGCCCGAGCCCCGAAAGACCGGGGGAGGGGCCCATCCGGCCCGACCAACCCCCGAGATCCCGACGATTTGGAGTGACCACGTGGATGCGGTTCGCATCGTGCTTCAGGTCCTGCTGGTGCTGTCCAGCCTGGTCCTGACCCTGTTCATCCTGCTGCACAAGGGCAAGGGTGGCGGCCTGTCCGACATGTTCGGCGGGGGCATGTCCACGTCCCTCGGCGGCTCGTCCGTCGCGGAGCGCAACCTCGACCGCTTCACCGTGGCCGTCGCCGCCGTCTGGGCGGCATCCATCATCGGGCTGGGCCTGCTGGCCCGCTTCGCGAGCTGAGAGGACGAGCAGATGGCAAGCGGAAACGCCATTCGTGGAAGCCGGGTCGGCGCCGGCCCGATGGGTGAGGCCGAGCGCGGCGACGCCGCCCCTCGCGTCCACATCTCCTACTGGTGCTCCAACGGGCACGAGACCCGTCCCAGCTTCGCCGAGGAGCCCGGGATGGTGCTCCCCGAGACATGGGACTGCCCGCGCTGCGGCTTCCCGGCCGGCCAGGACAAGGAGAACCCTCCGGCCCCGCCGAAGGTCGAGCCCTACAAGACGCACCTCGCGTACGTCAAGGAGCGCCGCAGCGACGCCGACGGCGCCGCCATCCTCGACGAGGCGCTGAGCACGCTCCGCGAGCGAGGCCTCATCCAGTGACCTGAGCGTGGCCGCCTCCCAGGTGCCACGCGGCGAAGTGCCCACTCGACCTCGAACAGCGTCGTGTGGGCACTTTGCTGTCGCGTGAGGAGTGCTCAGCCCAGGGCGGAGGCTGCGTCGGCGTCGACGAGCCAGAGGGTGGCGTCGGTGCCGCGCACACCGGCGGCGGGCACCTCCCAGCGGTCGGCTCCCGGCGCGAGGGCAGCAGCCACCGCCTCGGCCTTGTCGGCGCCGGACACGAGGAACCACACCTCGTGGCTGCGCTCGAAGCACTCGAAGGTCAGGCTCACCCGGTCGGGTGGCGGCTTGGGCGAGTCGTGCACGGCCACGGCGATCTCGTTGCCGATGCGCTGCGCCGGGTGGTGCGGGAACAGCGAGGCGACGTGGCCGTCGGGCCCGACACCGAAGAGCGCCACGTCCCAAGCCTTCTGGCCGTGCTCGCGGATGGTGAGGGCGTATGCCGCTGCACTGGCCTCGGCGTCGGCGGACGCCTCGGGGCCGGCCACCCGGTGCACCTTGGCGGGGTCGAGGCCCAGCGCCGTCAGCCCGGCCTCGTCGTTCTGGGTGTCGTTGCGGTCGGGGTCGCCGGCCGGCAGGTAGCGCTCGTCGCCCCACCACACGCGTACGCGTGACCAGTCGACCGCGGACCGGCCGGGCACCTTCGTGAGCGACGCGATGATCGCCGACCCCATCGACCCGCCGGTGAGCGCGAGCTGCGCCTCGGGCCGGCGGGTCTGGGCGTCGATGATCGCGGTGACGAGACGCGCGGCCGCGGCGTCGGCGA
>JABFXB010000507.1 GCA_013361975.1 Dermatophilaceae bacterium | reverse complement strand
ATTGTTGGATCAAAGAAGTGCGAACCATCGATCACAGGAGCAAGCATGGCTGACGTCCTCCTCTTCCACCACGCACTGGGCCAGACCTCGGGCTTCCTCGCGTTCGCCGACACGCTGCGGGAGGCCGGGCACGCCGTGCACACCCCC
This sequence comes from Dermatophilaceae bacterium, assembly GCA_013361975.1. Classification (GTDB taxonomy): domain Bacteria; phylum Actinomycetota; class Actinomycetes; order Actinomycetales; family Dermatophilaceae; genus Terrabacter. The sequence goes on along the minus strand of JABFXB010000507.1, from coordinate 4,568 downwards.
GACGTCTTCGACGGCCGTACCTTCGCCACGATCGAGGAGGGCGTCGCGCACGCCCGCGCGCTCGGCTTCCAGAACGTGCTGGACCAGGGCGTGGCCGCGGCCGACGGGCTCCCCGACGATCTCGTCTACGCCGGCTTCTCGCTCGGCGTCATGCCCGCCCAGCGCCTCGCACAGACCCGCCCGGGCGCTCGCGGCGCCGTGCTGCTCGACTCCGCGATCCCGCTCGGCGAGTTCGCCGACGAATGGCCCGACGGCGTACCGGTCCAGGTGCACGGCGGCGAGGCCGACGAGTTCTTCATGGACGGGGGCGACGTCGACGCCGCCCGCCAGATCGTGGGTGCCGCCGGGGACGGCGAGCTCTTCACGTATGCCGGCTGCGGCCACCTCTTCGCCGACCCCAGCGCGCCGGCGTACGACGCCGACGCCGCAGCGCTCGTGCAGCAGCGCGTCCTCGACTTCCTCGCTCGCGTGTAGGAGGGCCTAGGCGTCGAGGCCCGTCTGGTGGGCGACGACCTCGGCCGCCCGGGTCAGGCGCAGCACCGTCGCCGCCCAGAGCGCGAAGGTCGTCACGAAGACCCCGACGTGCAGCCATCCCTGCGTGAGTCCGGGCACTGCCGTGCGGTCGCCCGACGAGCCGAGGATGAAGGCCGAGCACGGGATCCACGTCAGCGCCCAGGCGCTCACCGTCCACGAGCGACGACGGTGGAGGGCCTTGTCCCAGCCCGAGATCCGGACGCCCGGGAGCACCCACATGACGAGGGGCACCGCCCACGAGAGCGGCGCGAGCGACGCAGCCCCGAGGCCCAGCGACCACGAGGCCGGGCGGCGCAACCGGGGCTGCCGGTGGCGTACGGGCCGGTCGTCCGGAACCGTCACGACGGCGGCCGCGCCCGTGACGTCACCTCCCCTGGTGTCCACGAGCGCACCCTAGCGCGCCAGCCGCGTTCAGCCCACGCCTCCCGCGTCGAAGCGCTCCTTCGTGAGCGAGTAGTAGATCTCGTCGGAGCGGGTGCCGTCGGGGTTGGGCAGCCGCTGCGGCAGCCGGGCCTCCGCGCGGAAACCGGCCTTGACGGCAACCTTGCCGGACGCGGCGTTGTCGGCCTTGTGCCCCAGCTCGAGCAGCGAGAGCCCCGCCGACTCGAACGCCCAGCGCGCCACCAGCCGCAGTGCACGGGTCGTGAACCCGCGACCGCGGAAGGCCGGCAGCACCCCGTAGCCGAGAAGCCCGTTGCCGGGAGGTCCCATTCGCATGATGCCGATGACGCCCGCGCCCTCACCCGTCGCGGCGTCGACGATGACGAAGCGCGCAGCCCGACCCGACCGCCACTCGCGCCGGGCCTGGGCCGCCTGCTGCCGGGCCTGCTCGTCGGTGTACACGCCGCCGAAGAGGTCCCAACGCAGCGACTCCTCGTTGTTGTGCTCGTCGCGCACGACCTGCCAGTCGCCGGCGGTGGTGGGACGCACCGTCACGACGCCGTCGGACAGCGGGCCGGCCTCCGGAAAGCCATGCGTGGCAAACGGGTTCGGCGAATCCGCCGGCTGGCGCAGCAGGTAGGTGTCCATGACCCACCCGTGCCGCTCGCGCGCCTCCGCGCGCACCCGCTGCACCTCGTCGATCACGTCGGCGAGCCGACCGCGCACGAGCACCTCGTCGGGCGAACCGAGGTAGGCGCCCCAGAACAGCTCGAGGTCGGGGAACGCGTCGGCCAGCTCGGCGCAGGCGAGGCCCCCGTCGAGCATGACGACGACGTCGCCGAGCGCCGGGTCGTACTCGTCGACGAGCCGGCGGCCCGTCGTCACGTGGATCGGCGCACCGATGCGGTTGAGCGGGATGCGGTGCCGCGCGGCGAGCAGCTGCGGGGCACTGATGCCGGCGACGACGTCGTGCTCGACGGTGACCCCGGCCGAGGCGTACCTCTCGACGAGCGCGTCGACGACGCGGATCGTGGAGTCGTAGAACGCCGGGTCGCCCCACACGAGGAACCCGACTGTGGTCTCGCCGTCGTCGAGCCCGTCGATGACCTCTGCGTAGGCGTCGGCGCGCGCGGCGTGCCAGTCGCGGACTCCCCGGCGGTATGCCGTGTCGTCGCGTTCGGCGTCCGGGCCGCGCTTCGGGTCGGTGACCTCGACGACGCGGTACTCGTGGTCCGCGGGGATGAGGGCGTCGCAGACCCGCTGCCGCGCCGCCACGAGGTCGCTCTTCGCGCTGCCCTTGTCGGCGACGAGGAAGACGTCGACCGATGAAAGTGCCTGTGCTGCTTCGCCCGTCACGTGCTCGGGGTTGCCCATGCCGATGCCGATGACGCGGATCCGCTCGATCATGACGTGCCTCCTGCTCGGGTGAGGTCGAGCAGCGCGTCGAGGTCGACGTGCTCGTCGAGGGCGTCGGCGAGGGTGTCGAGCATTCGCTCGCGCCGCTCGGCGAAGCCTGCTGCGCCGACTTGGGGCTGCCACTGCGAACCGGCCACCGACGCGACCTGCGAGAGCCAGGCACGGCGGAAGCCGTCGCTCTCGAAGGCGCCGTGCCACATCGTCCCCCACACCGTGCCGCTCGACCAGCCGTCGAGGAAGGGCTCGGCAGCGCCTGAGCCGGCACGGGTCGCGATGCCGTGGTGGATCTCGTAGGCGGTGTCGACCGTGTGGCCGTCCCATGTCCCGGTCGGTCGGGCCAGCACCTTGTCCGCGCCGAACGCGACGCGCACCGGCAGCAGCCCGAGGCCGGGGACCTCGCCGACCCGGCCCTCGACGTCGTCGTCGATCTCGTGCCCGAGCATCTGGTAGCCGCCGCAGACCCCGAGCACGGGCCGTCCGGCCGCCGCCCGACGAGCGACAACCTCGGCGAGCCCGCGCTCGCGCAACCAAGCGAGATCACCTGCGGTGGAACGGGATCCGGGGATGACGAGCAGGTCTGCCGCCTCGGCAACCGCCGGGTCGACCGTCACGAGCACGTCGACGCCGGGCTCGGCTGCCAGGGCGTCGACGTCGGTCGCGTTGGAGATGCGGGGGAGTCGCAGGACCGCGACCTTGAGCCGGTCGCGGGCGGTCGCCGACAGGGCCGTCGACGCGCGCCAGTGACCCACCTCGAGGGTGTCCTCGCTGTCGAGCCACACGTCGAGAAGCCACGGGATGACGCCGTGGAACGGCACACCGGTGCGCTCGGTGATCTCGTCGAGGCCCGGCTCGAGCACCGACACGTCGCCGCGGAACTTGTTGATGACGAAGGACTTCAGCAGGGCACGGTCCTCGTCGTCGAGCAGCGCCCACGTGCCGTAGAGCGCCGCGAGGATGCCGCCACGGTCGATGTCGCCGACGACGACGACCGGGAGGCCGAACTCGCGGGCCAGGCCCATGTTGACGTAGTCGCCCGCGCGCAGGTTGATCTCGGCAGGCGACCCGGCGCCCTCGCACACGACGAGGTCGTACGCGTCGGCGAGCTCGCGGTAGGCCGCGAACGCGGCGTCGCGCAGGTGACCGCGCCCGGCGGCATACTGCCCGGCCTCGAGCGTTCCCGCGGGCGCGCCGCGGACGACGATGAACGACCGGCGGTCGGTGCCGGGCTTGAGCAGCACGGGGTTCATCGCGGTGGTCGGCTCGACCCGGGCGGCGACGGCCTGGAGCCACTGGGCCCGTCCGATCTCGCCGCCGTCGAGGCAGACCATCGAGTTGTTCGACATGTTCTGGGCCTTGAACGGCGCGACTCGCAGCCCGCGCCGCACCAGCGCGCGGCAGAGGCCGGCGACGACGACCGACTTGCCGGCGTCGGACGAGGTGCCGGCGACCAGCAGACCGGAGGCGGCGGGAGTCGTCACGCCGCCATCCTGCCCGACCCTGGCAACGACCCGACGGCCACCCGCACGCGTCGAGGCCGCCCGCACACCAGGTGCGGTGTGCGGGCGGCCTCTGGACGTGCCGGCGGCCTCAGCCACCGGTCACTCGGCTGTTACTCCGGTCCTACTCCGGGTCGCCATCGGCAAGCAGGCGGTAGAGCTTGCGCCGGGTCTCGGTGAGGATCTCGGCCGCCTCGGCACGCTGCTGGGACGTGCCCGTCGTGACGATCTGCCACATCGCGCCCATCACCTGGCCGACGATCGGCATGAGGTCGCTGCCGCTGCGCTGCTCGTGCTGCGGAGCGTCCTCGCCCTCGGCGGCCTCCTCGAAGGGCCGCCACGTGGCGGCCATCTCCTCGGCGTTCTCCTCGATGTAGGTTCGGCCCGCGTCGGTGAGGCGCAGCAGTCGCCGGCCCTCGACGTCGCGGCCCTCGACGAGGCCTTCGTCCTCGAGCTGCTGGACGGTCGGGTAGACCGAGCCGGGGCTCGGCTTCCACGCGCCGCCGGTGCGCTCGGAGATCTGCTGGATGAGCTGGTAGCCGTTCATCTCGTCGCCCGCGAGGACGTCGAGGATGGCGGCGCGGACGTCGCCGCGGCGGGCTCGGGGCCCACGGCGCTGGCCGCCGAAGTCGGGTCCGAAGCCGGGTCCGCCGAAGTGGCGGACCAGGTCGGCAACCCACGGGGGCGGGCCGGGGCGGCCGCGCCCACCGGGGCCGGAACCGCCGGAGCCGCCCCAGGGGC
>JABFXB010000443.1 GCA_013361975.1 Dermatophilaceae bacterium | reverse complement strand
GCTCGCCACCGACCTGTCCGACCTGCCGACGGCCGACGAGATCGGTGCCGAGTTCGAGGCCTTCCTCAAGGACGTCGCCGACGACGAGGAGTAGGGCAGGGCTCAGGCCTTGGCTTCGCTCCAGCGGCGGACGATCGAGGTGTCGGCGACGAAGCGCACCTCGTCGGTGCCGGCCCACGTGCGGGCCGCGCTCGTGAGGGTCTGCTCGACCGCCCGCGCGGCGCGTTCGGCGTGCTGCTCGGGCACGTGCACGAGCAGCTCGTCGTGCAGGCACAGCACGATCTGGCCGCCCAACGGGCGCACCGCGTGGCGCACCGTCGCGGCCCACGCCTTGAAGAGCTCGGCGGCCGACCCCTGGATGACGGCGTTGCGGGCGTACCGGCCCCGCGCGCCGTCGCCTCCGGTGGCGGAGAACTCGCCGGCGCCGGGCGACCCGGCCGCGACGTCCTGCGCCTCGGCTCCGGTGACGGGGACGCCGCCGAAGCGGATGAGCCGGCCGCCCCACGTGCGCACCGGACGTCGGGCCACCCCGTCGGCGTACGCCTGGTCGAGCAGCCCCATGGCCACGGGGTAGGCGCGCTCCAGGTCCTTGAGCGCCTCGCCGGCCGCGCCCGACCGTTGGCCGTACATGGCAGCGAGCACGGCCACCTTGGCCTTGGGCCGGTCGGCGCCGAGCTTCGCCGCGACCGGCGCGTAGAGGTCGTCGGCACGGGTCGCCTCGGCGAAGGCCCGGTCGGCGCTGACGACCGCCAGCACCCGCGGCTCGATCTGACCGAGGTCGGCCCGGACGAAGACGTGCCCGGCCGCGGCGCAGATCGCCGGGCGCAGGGGAGCGGGCAGGTTGTGCAGGCCGTTCTGGGCGGTCATGCGACCAGCGGCGCCGTCGCAGGCGGTCCAGCCGCCGCGGAGCCGGTCGTCGGGGCCGACGTGCTCGTCGAGCCAGCGGTAGCCGTAGGTCGACGCGATGCGCTCGTCCTTGCGCCACCGCAGCAGGGCGTCGACGAGCGGGTGGGTGTGGCGGTACGGCTCGAGCACCCAGGCGCGCGTGTTGGGCACGTCGACCCCTACCGACAGGAGCAGCTCACGCACCTGGCCTGGGTTGCGCAGGTCGGCGCCCTGGCGCCCGCGGGCGTGGCGCAGCACCGCTTCGTCGCGTTCGGAGCGGATCGCGGCCGCGTGGGCGTCGTCGCTGGCGCGCGGACCGGCAGAGGCAGCGATGAGGTCCTCGGCGGCGGCCCGGTCGACCGGCAGGCCGTCGCGCTCGAGCTCGAGGCAGAGCACGGCGGCTGCCGACTCGGACCAGACCGTGCGCTCGAGCCGCGCGGCGTTGGTGCCGCCGATGCGCTCCAGCGCGTCGCGCTGGGCGCGCTGGCACTCGAGGGCGAGCTGCGCCAGCCCTCGCAGGCGGGCGTCGTCGGTGGAACGCGTCATGGCGTCGGCGACCAGGTGGCCGTCCGCCGTGAAGAGCGACACGTCGTCGCCTGCCGCGACGTCGAAGAGGTCGCCGTCGAAGCCGCTCAGCCGGGGCGCCGGGGGCGCCGGCACGTCTGACTCGTCGAGGCCACGGCAACCGGCGACGACGTGACCGGGTGAGGCCCACCACCCGCCGTGGATGATCCGGTGGGCCTCGGCGAGGTCCCACGTGCGGTTCACCTCGACGCCCGAGGCGAGGACCCCGCGCAGCGCGGCCGTCGCCGACCACACGACCCACCGCGGCGCCAACCGGGCGCTCGCGTCGACGAACCGTCGGGTCACCTCGGCGAGCGGCCACGGCTCGTCGACACCCGGCCCGACGGCATACGCTCCCGACGGCCCCAGCACCAGCGCGACGAGGGGCGCCCCGGCAGCCTTGTCAGCCAAGGGAGCTCGCGATGCGGTCGACGGCCTCGCGCAGGATCTCGGGCGAGGTGCCGAAGTTCAGCCGGGCGCAGGTGCGGTTGCCGGAGCCGAAGATCGGGCCGGGGGAGAGGGCCACGCGGGAGCGACGGAGCAGCTCGAGCGCCGGGTCGGGACCGAGGTCGAGGTCCTCGAGGTCGAGCCAGGCGAGGAACGTCGCCTCGGGCAGGACGAGCCGGACGCCCGGCAGGCGGTCGGCCACGAGCGTGGCGAGCAGGCGCCGGTTGGCGTCGAGCTCGTCGACGAGCCGGTGCACCCAGTCGCGGCCGTCGGTGTAGGCGGCAGTCTGGGCGATGGCGGCCACGTGGCTCGCACCGTACGTCAGGAACGGGTGCAGCCGGCGGAGGTCGCCGACGGCGTCGGCTCCGGGCACGACGACCGCAGCCTTGAGGCCGGCGAGGTTCCAGGACTTGGAGGCGGAGGTGACGGCGAGACCGCGCTCGGTGCCGGGGGCCGTGAGGTAGGGCACGAACGTGCTCGTGGGCATGACGAGCGGGGCGTGGACCTCGTCGGCGACGACGCGCACGCCATGCACGTCGGCCAGCTCGGCCAGGGCCGCGAGCTCCTCGGCCGTGTGCACCGTGCCGGTCGGGTTGTGCGGGTTGGAGAGCAGGTATGCCGTCCGCTCGCCCGCCGCGGTCAGCTCGCCGAAGATCGTGCCGATGCGGACGAGGTCGAGCCGGTGCTCCGCCGTGAGTGGTGCCTCGACGACGCGGCGGCCACTCGCCTCGATCACGTCGAAGAAGGCGTTGTAGGCCGGAACGCTCGTCACGACCGGGCCGCCCGGGTCGGTGAGCAGGCGGAGCAGGTGGGTGACGCCTGAGAGCACGTCGGCCACGGCCACCGCCGAGGCGGCGTCGACCTGCCAGTGCCACTCGGCCGACGCGAATGAGGCGAAGGCCTCGAGGTAGGGCGGCGTCATCGCGTAGCCGGTGTCGCCACGCCCGACAGCGGCCCGGACCGCCTCGACGACGGGCGGGCACGGCGCGGAGTCCATCTCGGCGATCCACATCGGGATGACGTCGTCGTCGTAGCGGCCCCACTTGACCGAGGTGCGCTCGCGACGCAGCCGAGCCAACGGCACCGACAGGATCGGCGCGGCGGCAGCGGCTCCGCGGGCCTCGTCTCGCGTCTCGACCATGAGGTGACACTACGAGACCGCGCCGACGACGGTCGGACCCGCCGCCGTCCTGGTGGTGGCGCGGCGAGCATGGGTACGGGCGTAGCAGACCGACGACGCGCGACGACGCCCTGCCGACCATCCGGCATACGGTGTCGTGGGTAGGGCCGTCGGGCCGCACCAGAGACGTCGAGCGAAGGATGGAAGTCCGTGGGCATGTTCGGTTGGGGCAGGAACGAGACCATCGAGGCGTCGGACGCCACCGCCTCACGGGTTCGCGACGCCAAGGGCGCGGGGGCGCTCGAACGGGCGGCCCAGCCGGCCCAGTCGGCCCAGGGCGGACTGTCCGGCGCTGCCACCCGTCTCGTCGAGCGGCTCCTCGACGTGGGCATCGACGGCCGGGGCCCCTTCGACTCGGCGCACACGGTCGCCGACAAGGCTCTCGCGCAGGCCAAGGGCGACCGGGAGCAGGCGCTGCGCATCCTGCTGCGCGACCACCGCCAGATCGGCGCGGTCGGCGGCTTCGCCACCGGACTCGGCGGGTTCTTCACCATGCCGGTCTCGTTGCCCGCCAACGTCCTCGAGTTCTACCTGCTCGCCACGCGCATGACGGCTGCCACCGCCAGAGTGCGCGGCTACGACATCGACCAGCCCGAGATCCGGTCGGCGGTCCTGCTGACGCTCACGGGCGCCGACAGCGACGACCTACTCAAGAAGGCCGGCCTGCAGGCGGCTGGCGGCAAGCTGTCCTCCCTCGCGTTCGAACGGCTCCCGGCGCCCGCCCTGATGGTGCTCAACAAGGCCGTCGGGTTCCGACTGCTCGGTCGCATCGGGCAGGGCACGTTCGCCCGGCTCGGGCGCGGCGTGCCCCTCGTCGGCGGGCTCGTCGGGGCCGGTGTCGACGTCTACATGCTCGGGCGCATCGGCAAGCAGGCAGCCAAGGAGTTCCCGCCGGTGGAGTCCTTCGGCCGGTGAACCGAGGCAGCATCGTGACGAGCGCCCAGATCACTGTTGCGCAACGCGGCTTCCGTCGGGGAATCGCCCCGGCACCCCACTCGTTGGGTCGGGCATGAAGACCGCCTCCCGCATCAAGACGGCCGCGACCGTCGCGTCGGTCGTGCGTGCCTCCCTGCGCCCCGGAGCACCCGGCATCGCCGAGCGGGTGCAGGCGGTGCCGCGACTGGTGCGCAGCACCCTCGACGGCAGGTATGCCGGCACCACCCTCCGACGCCTCGGTCTCGTCGCCGCCGCCGTGGCCTACGTCGCCTCTCCCGTCGACCTGCTACCGGAGGCGGTGCTACCAGTGCTGGGTGCGGCCGACGACGCCGTCGTCATCACCTGGGTCGTCAAGGCCTTCCTCGAGGAGACCGACCGCTTCATCGCGTGGGAGGTCGGGCAGGGTCTGCACCGGCGGCGCGCCGGTCGATCGACGGGGCAGGCGGCGCAAGCCACCGTCCGTGGCGAGGCCCGTCCGTCCCGGCCATCGGCGGCGGACCACGACGTCCGGGTCTGGGCCGGCGGCGTCAGCGACGGCATGCGGCGCGACCGTGACGTCACGGGCGCGGCCGCACCGGGGCGTCTCGCCAGCCATGTCAGCCGGCTGCGTGCCGGGACCGGCCGCGCCGAGTCGCGCCCGAACGAGTCGGCTTCGACGGAGTCGGCCCGCCTGCCTGAAGGCGTCCGGCAGGCCGCGACCGACTACGTCCTCGAGTCGGTGCGCAAGCGCCTGGAGCGCTGACCGCCCCGACTCTCCACACCCCTTCCGCCCGAACGCCCGCGGTCCACAGGCGCGATGGCGGGCCTCCCGGCGCGGCGCCGACCCGGCCACGCTCGGGACATGCCGAAGATCTCACTGTCAGGGCCAGCCGAGCTGCTGACCATCATCCCCTTCCACCTCGGCTTCCAGCCCGAGCACAGCGTCGTCGTGGTGTGCTTCCACGGCAAGCGGCTCGGGCTGGTGGCCCGGCTCGACGCCGTCGACGACCCACTCGCGTCGGTGTCGGCCGCCCAGCTGTTGCCCACCGTCCTCGACGGCTCGCCGTCGTCGGTGGCGGTCGTCGGGTTCGAGGACGAACCCGACGAGGCGCTGCCGCTGGTCCAGGAGCTCGTCGAGGGTCTCGGTCGCGCTGGTGTCGCCGTGCGCGAGCGCCTGGTCGTCCGTGACGGGAGGTGGCGCTCGATCGGCTGCGACTGCTGTCCCGACGAGGGCTGGCTCCTCCCCGAGCAGGCCGAAGTGCCCGCGGTCGCGAGCTACGTCGCGCTCGGCCATTCCGTGCTCCCCGACCGGGCCGGGCTGGAACGCCTCGTCGAGCCCCTCGACGCCTCCGCCCCGCGACACGCGCTGACGGTTGGAGCCATCGAGGACTGGCAGCGTCGCTACGCCGAGGCCGGTGGCTCGGTCGAAGGGGCGGCGCAGGGCCCGGCAGCTGCCGCGGGCAGCAGGGGGCCGAGGTCCAGGCGAAGGCGTGGACCGGAGGGTGGTGGCCTGAGCGTGCTCGACGGCGGCGAGCTCTCGGCGCGACAGTTCCTCGTCAACGACGCGCTCGTCGCCTGGGGCGGCTTGCTGCACGGCGACATCGAGGGATTCGGCCTGGAGCACTGGCTGCCCGCGGTGGTCGGGCCGCTTCGTGACATCGAGTTCCGCGATGCGGTTCTGGGGTGGCTCTGCCCCGGCTCGGTCTCCTTGGAGTCGTTCCCCGACGCGCTCGTGACGATGCTCGAGGTGTTCCTCGGTCCGGAGCTTCGCGTCCTCTCCTCGGCGGCCTCCGCGGCCTCCACGACGCCGGTTGCCGAGCTGGGGGGTCTCGACGGGGGTTGGGACGAGTGGGACGACGCGGCCGCGCCGCGCCTGCTCCTCTCGCGGCTGGAGGCGGCGTGCCGCCTGACACCAGCAGCCCACGCTGCCCCGTTGCTGGCAGTCGTCGCATCGGTGGCGTGGTGGTGCGGTGACGGAGCCCGCGCCGGCATCGCTGCCGACCGGGCGCTCGCGCTGGAGCCCGACCACGGCCTGAGCGGTGTCGTCCGCGAGTCGCTCGACCACGGTCTCCGGCCTCCGGCGTGCGCCTGAGGTTCGCGGCCGAACGCCGGGGTGGTCGCGTCCATGTCGTGGACCGGAGCCTCGGCTGCCGCGCCGGGCTCGGTTATGGTGGGTCCAGGTCATGAGTGCCAGCGACAAGCCCCGGCTCGCTGGTCGGCAACCCTCCTTCGCGGTGGGGTGCCCCGGGTGAAGACCTGGCCGCACCCGTCCCGGGTGTGCGCAAGCGCGAACACCGAGGAGTGCCTTGATGACCGTCACCCACCGGACGCAGAGCACGCGTCGTCCGGCGCGCCCGGCGACCGGCCGCGCGGCAGCCGTCGACGGGCGTCGCGTCGCGAACGAGCAGGCCCACGACGAGTCGTCGCGGCGCCAGCGGCCGGACGGCGCCTGGCGCGACGGTGACCCCGTCGGTCGTCGCCGGTTCGCGACCATCGGCGACGTGGAGCTCGAGCGCGGGGGCGTGGTGCCCGACGTCCGACTCGCGTACGAGACGTGGGGACGCCTCAACGAGGCCAAGGACAACGTCATCCTGGTCGAGCACGCCCTGACCGGCGACAGCCACGTCGTCGGCGAGGCCGGCGACGGTCACGCCTCCCCGGGCTGGTGGAACTCCCTCGTCGGATCCGGAGGCACCGTCGACCCCGACGAGTGGTTCGTCATCGCCGCCAACGTGCTCGGTGGCTGCCAGGGCAGCACCGGCCCGTCGAGCACCGCCCCCGACGGGAAGGCCTGGGGGAGCAGGTTCCCCTACGTCACCGTTCGTGACCAGGTCGCGGCCGAACGCGCGCTGCTCGACCAGCTCGGCATCCGCAGGATCGCCGCTGTCGTCGGCGGCTCGATGGGCGGCATGCGTGCCATCGAGTGGGCGGTCACACACCCTGCCGACGTCGACCGCTGCATCGTCCTCGCCTCGACGGCGTACGCGACGGCCGACCAGATCGCCTGGTGCCAGCCGCAGCTGCTCGCGATCCGCAACGATCCCGACTTCGCGGGCGGTGACTACTACGCCGGAGAGCGTCGGCCCGACGCGGGACTCGGCCTCGCGCGCCGGATCGCCCACATCACCTACCGCACCGAGACCGAGCTCGACGAGCGGTTCGGGCGCCAGGCCCAGCTCGGCGAGGACCCCCTCCGCGCGGGTGACCGGGGCCGCTTCGCCGTCGAGTCCTACCTCGACCACCACGCCGGCAAGCTCGCCCGCCGCTTCGACGCCAACTCCTACGTCGTGCTGACCGAGGCCATGAACTCCCACGACGTCGGACGCGACCGCGGCGGTGTCGCGGCCGCGCTGGCACGCGTCGAGGCCGACTGCACGATCGTCTCGGTCGACACCGACCGGCTCTACCCGCCGAGACTGTCCGACGACCTGCACGCCGCCCTGCCCCGGTCACGTCGCGAGCACATCACCTCGGCGTTCGGTCACGACGGCTTCCTCATCGAGGAGGACCAGGTGGGGCGCATCGTGCGGGAGGCGCTCGAGCGAGGCCCGCGCGACCACGCCTGAACCGTGCGGAGGCCCGCGGTGTTCCGCACGTCCGGCAGCATCGCGCCGGCTCTCTCTGCCCCCTGCGCGCGGCACGCGCCCCGTGACGTGATTTCGGGTACGGTGCGAGCACTGCTTGTTTCCGTCCCAAGGAGGTCCGGGAAAGTGGCCATCGTCGTTGGTTATGTCGCCACCAAGGAAGGACGCGCGGCGCTCAAGCGAGCCGCCGAGGAATGCGTCCTGCGAGGCACGAAGCTCGTCGTCATCAACTCCCACAGGGGAGGCAAGGACTTCGACGCCAACGAGGCGAGCCAGTTCGAGACCGAGCTCGCCCGGGTGCAGGCGGTCCTCGAGGAGAAGGGCCTGGAGCACGAGGTGCGCCAGCTCGTCCGAGGCAACGACCCGGCCGAAGACCTCATCTCCGTCGCGGAGGAGGAGAAGGCCGACTTCATCGTCATCGGCCTGCGGCGACGCAGCCCCGTCGGCAAGCTCATCCTCGGCTCGAACGCCCAGCGGATCCTGCTCGACGCGAGCTGCCCGGTCCTCGCGGTCAAGGGCGACTGACGCCCTCCGACCCGTCGCGACCGGTCCCGCACGACGTCCGGGACCGGTCCTCGCGCCGCGCGGGTCTGCCGCGCGTTCGCTCGCACGCCATGGGGCGTTTTATAATGTGTGAGTACCGGATCGCACGAGGCGCACCGAGAGATCGACTCAGGGATCGACTCCGACAGGCCAAGCCCTTCCGGCACCAACCCCCATTCTCGTTCGTTGTGATGATGCATGCCCTCGTCCGGGCCGATCATCCGGCGAGACCGTGCGACGAAAGGCGACTGCATCCGTGCCCAAGGCAACAACCGCTGGAGCTCCGAAAACCCTGCCGAAGGTGTTCCAGCACGAGGCGATCATGCAGCTCCTGGTCAAGGGCAGCACCAACGGGACCATCACCGGCACTGAGATCGCGAGAGCACAGGTCGACGCAGGTCTCGACCTGAAGCAGATGAAGCCGGTCCTCACGACGCTCGAGGCCCACGACATCGAGATCGTCGTCGACGCGCCGCACTCCAGCACGACGAAGAAGACCCGTTCAGGGACCAAGGGAGGCAGTGTGGCCACCGCACGCAACACGACTGCCGCGGCGACGAAGTCCGCCACTCGGACGACGACCGCGACGACCAAGACCGCAGCGAAGAAGACAGCCGCCAAGACGGCGCCGGCGCGAGGCGCTGCCGCTCCCGAGAGCGACGACGCGACTGCGGCCAAGAAGACGACGGCCGCGAAGACGACGACGAAGAAGGCCGGCACCAACGCCGGTGTGGCCAAGGCCGCCGCGAAGCCCGCGGCCAAGAAGGCTGCCACGAAGAAGACCGCGACGAAGTCGGCTGCGAAGACGGCCGGCGCCGCCGACGGTCCCGACGCCGCCGGTGACGAGGCCGACGAGGATCTCGAGGACGCCGAGCCCGAGGACGCCCCCGAGGGCGAGCTCGAAGAGGTCGAGGTCGTCGACGAGGTCGCCGAGGACTCCGACGACGCCGAGGGCGCGCCCGCTGCGGGAGCCAAGTCCGACGAGCCGGAGGAGTCCGGCTTCGTCATCCGCGACGACGACGAGGACGACGCCCCCGCCCAGCAGGTCGTCACCGCCGGCGCCACCGCCGACCCCGTCAAGGACTACCTCAAGCAGATCGGCAAGGTCGCCCTCCTGAACGCCGAGCAGGAGGTCGAGCTTGCGAAGCGCATCGAGGCCGGCCTGTTCGCCGAGGAGAAGCTCAACTCGGGCGACAAGATCGAGATGAAGCTCAAGCGCGAGCTGTGGTGGATCGCCCAGGACGGCAAGAAGGCCAAGAACCACCTGCTCGAGGCCAACCTGCGACTCGTCGTCTCGCTGGCCAAGCGCTACACCGGTCGCGGCATGCTCTTCCTCGACCTGATCCAGGAGGGCAACCTCGGCCTCATCCGTGCGGTCGAGAAGTTCGACTACACCAAGGGCTACAAGTTCTCGACGTACGCGACGTGGTGGATCCGCCAGGCCATCACGCGCGCCATGGCCGACCAGGCACGCACCATCCGCATCCCGGTCCACATGGTCGAGGTCATCAACAAGCTCGCCCGCGTGCAGCGCCAGATGCTCCAGGACCTGGGCCGCGAGCCCACCCCGGAGGAGCTCGCCAAGGAGCTCGACATGACGCCCGAGAAGGTCGTCGAGGTCCAGAAGTACGGTCGCGAGCCGATCTCGCTGCACACCCCGCTCGGCGAGGACGGCGACAGCGAGTTCGGTGACCTCATCGAGGACTCCGAGGCCGTCGTCCCGGCCGACGCCGTGAGCTTCACGCTCCTGCAGGAGCAGCTGCACTCCGTGCTCGACACGCTGTCCGAGCGCGAGGCCGGCGTCGTGTCGATGCGCTTCGGCCTGACCGACGGCCAGCCGAAGACGCTCGACGAGATCGGCAAGGTCTACGGTGTGACCCGCGAGCGCATCCGCCAGATCGAGAGCAAGACGATGAGCAAGCTGCGTCACCCGAGCCGCAGCCAGGTGCTCCGCGACTACCTGGACTGACGGGCCCCCTGAATCGACCTGGCAAGACAGCTCGAGCCAGATGAGCAGTCCTGACGCCGCCCGGCTTCAGCCGCGGCGGCGAAGGTCGAACAGCCGGTCGGGCAGCGACCGCCAGAAGGAGACGGCGGCCTCGGGCCAGAGGAAGCCCTTGACCCGGGTCTTCCACGCCCGGGTGCGCCCGACCTGCCTGCGGATGGACTGGATGTCGTGGTGCAGGCGGATGGCCTCCTGCGGCGAGGTGCGCTCGGGTCGGTCGTAGCGCGACTTCTCCAGGGTGGCGGTGACCCGGCTCATCGCCGACGCGTTCTCGTCGTCGAGGTGCCCGTCGGTGACGTACCGGTGGCGCAGCTGTCGCAGGGTCACCCCGTCCGGTGCGGTCAGTCCCAGGTCGCCGAGGTGCGAGGTGAGGTCCTGCCACTCGGCCTCGATGAGGTCCTGCTGGGTCACGGCCGCCCGGCGTCGGCGCAGGCGCAGCCACCACGCCGTGATCGGCATGACGAAGGCCGCGAGCAGCCCGACGAGGACGGCGAGGGCGGTCACGAGGTTGCGCGGCGTGAACACGGACGCGATGGAGCCGACGAGCGAGGGCTGCTGGGGCGCGGGCCCCTCGGCGGCCGGAAGGTCGAGGGTCCTCCGGCTGCTCGTGGCGCCGCCGCTCGCGCTCCCGGTGTCGACGTCGCGGCCACCACCGGTGGGCGCGCCGCCCGCGCCCAGCACGGCATACGGCGGCGGCGTGCCGGAGCGCGACCCGGGGGTGGGCTCGAAACGGAGCCAGCCGTACCCCTGGAAGTACAGCTCGGGCCACGCGTGGGCATCGCTCGCGCGCACGATGTAGTGGCCGTCGCCGGAGGCGACCCCGGGCAGGAAGCCGATGGCCATGCGGGCCGGGATGCCCTGGGCGCGGGCCATCATGATCATGGCCGTCGCGAACTGGACGCAGTAGCCGCGGCGGGTCTGGTAGAACGCCTGGATCGGCTCGAGCAGTCGACCCTCGGCGTCGCGCGGCTGCTGGCCGAGGTCGAGCGTGTAGGTGTAGCGCGCGGTGTCGCGCAGGTGGGTCTGGATCGCGATGGCGCGGTCGAGCGCGTTGTCGGCGCCGCGCGTCACGTCGTCGGACCAGCGCTGGACGAGGTCGCGTGAGCGGTCGGGGATCGAGAGGTCGTCCTCGGTGATGTCGGGGGAGTCGGGCGCGCCCGACTGGCGCAGCTCTGGCGGCGACGGGGAGAGGTCGGCGTACGTGACGCGGTAGTCGGCCACGGACTTGCCGACCCGCACGTCACGCGTGACCGGGTCGATGGTCCAGGGGGTGCCCTCCATGGCGACCGCCACCACCGGGTAGGGGGCGGCGATGCGGGGCGCGGCGAGCGTGTTGTCGGTGACGGTCAGGACGTAGTCGCGCCGCTGCGAGGCCGGGGGCAGGGGCGACGGGTTGTCGGGCCGGTTGCCCCCTTGGCCGACCACGAGCCACTGGCCGCGCGAGTAGTACGACGTCGCGAGGACCCGCAGCGGGGCGCGTGTGAAGGCGGTGGTGGTGTAGGTGAGGACGGGGGACTGGTTCTGGTTGTTGAGGCTGCGTGCCAGGTCGAGGGTGTCGTTGAAGCCGACCGAGCCCTCGCCGCCGCCGTCGCCCGACCGGCCGAGGCCCTCGGTGAGGTAGCGCGGCGGGAAGTGCGGCGTGATGGCAGGCACGAGCAGTGCCGCGACGATGCCGACCGCGCCGAGCTTGAGGGCACCGGCCGTGAAGGAGCGCAGGGCGTCCCGGTCGTGCGCGGCCTCGTCGATCTGGCTCTGCTCGTTGGCGCTGGCAGTGCCCCACCGCCCGAACTGCGCGCGGGCGGTCGTGTGCAGCATGACGAGCCACAGCACCACGGGGACGACGAAGAAACGCAGCGCCAGCGCGGACTGCCCGTTGGCAGCGGTGATGAGGTACGCCGTCAGGAGCGGGAGTCCCGCTGCGGCGGGGCTGCGCCAGGTGGCGGCCATGGCGTCGACGGCGATGGCCACCGCGGCGATCGCCACGATCAGGCAGAACGTCACGCCGTCGTTGAGCGGGGCCGGGGCGGAGTAGCGCTGGATGGTGTCGAGGGCCTGCAGCCCGAGCGAGTTGGCGGCCTCGACGGTCGTCGGGGTCGGCAGCGCGAGCCAGAAGCTGTCGCCGGTCCAGCGGGCGAGGATGACATAGGCCGTCACCACGACCTGGACGGCGACGACGAGCAGGCGTGAGCGGGTGAGGCCGCGGACGGCGAGTCCGAGTCCGGCCACGAGGGCGACCACGAGCACGGCCTCCGACAGCCAGCCGGTGTCGGTGAACAGGCTGGTGATGGGGAAGATCGCGGCCAGCGTCGCGAGGGACGCGAGCAGTGTGATCCTCCAGCGGCGACGGGTCATCGGCTGCCCCCTACGGTCGCGGCCGTCAGGACGGCCCAGGCGTGTGCGACGTCCTCGTCGCGCTGCACGGCCACGGCTCGCCACCCGGCGAGGCGAAGCGAGTCGACGTGCGGCTCGGCCTCGTCGGCGACGGTCGGGCCGAAGGTGCGGGCCTCGAGCACGAGGGCGAGCCCCGTCGTGCCGGGCCGCCGCAGGCTCGCGACGCGGGAGGTGACGTCGCGTCCGTGCGTCCCCACGATCGCGACGAGGAAGCCGCCCGCCGCGGCGAGGGCCTGCGCCGCCCGGAGGATCTCGTCCTCGCCGGTGTCGTCGCGAGGTGCGGCCACGGCGAGCACGTCGAGGATCTCGTCGGCCGTCATCGTCTCGGCGGCACGGGTCGTCTCGACCGTCTCGGCGCAGACGAGATGGACGGCGTAGCCGGACTCGCACAGGTGCACGGCCACCGAGGCGGCCGCGGTCACCGCCCACTCGAAGGAGCTGCTCGCCCCGGAGCCACCGTGCGCGGACGGGCGGGGGTCGAGCAGCACGACGGCACGGCGCTGGGCGGGGCGGTCCTCCTGGCGCACCATGAGGTCGCCGGTGCGGGCGGTCGCGGGCCAGTGGATGCGGCGCAGGTCGTCGCCGTCGCGGTACTCACGGATCGTCACGTCGTCCTCGCCGTGGAGGGCGATGAGGTGGGCCTGCTCGCCCTCGGAGCCCACGCCGGCGCTCGGCTGCCGGTTCGAGGAGAGCGGGTGGACCGCCGGCAGCACGACGAGCTCGGCCGTGCCCGGCAGGACCGCGTGGCGGTTGGCGAGCCCGAAGGGGTCCTGCACCTGGACGCCGAGCGGGCCGAGGTGGTGGCGGCCCCGGAGGTGCGACCGGACGGCGTAGTCGATGGCGCGGACCCGGCCGGGCGGGATGCGGCCGACGACGAACCGCGGGCGGTCACCGAGCACGTAGTCGAGGCGCTCCTCGGCGAGGAAGAGCGGTGTGGTGCTGGTGGAGACGTTCTCGAAGGACAGCGTCACGTGGGCGTCCTGCCCGACGCTGATGCGCTCGGGGTGGGTGTGTCGCTCGATGCGCATGCGGGTCTTGCGGGTGCGCACGAGAACCGACGAGATGAGCGGGAGCGCGACGAGCAGCACGCCGAAGCGCGTGATGTCACGGAACCCGAGGACGACCCCGGCCAGGAAGAGCAGGATGCCCGAGAGGAAGAAGGCCATCCCCCTCGTCGTCAGGACGCTGCGCAGGGCGCGCACGGCGTTTCGCCTCGCTCAACGTGCTGCCGGGGGCACCGGCACCTGGCGCAGCAGGTCGGTGACCACGTCGGCGGTCGTGCGGCGGGCGAGCTGGGTCTCGCTCGAGGGCATGAGGCGGTGGGCGAGCACCGGACCGGCGAGCACCTGGACGTCGTCGGGGATCACGTGGTCGCGGCCTTCGAGGGCGGCGTACGCACGGGCGGCCCGCAGCAGGTGCAGGCCGGCGCGCGGGGAAGCCCCGAGCCGCAGCGCCGAGGTGGAGCGGGAGCGCGCGACGAGGTCGACGATGTACTGGCGTACGGCGGGGCTCGCGTGCACGTGCGCGACCGCCTGGACGACACGGTTGATCGTGTCGGCGTCGGTGACGGGGGTGAGCGCGTCGAGCGGCGAGCTGGCCCCGTGGCTCTCGAGCAGGTCGAGCTCGGCGCCCGACGAGGGGTAGCCCATGGAGATGCGTGCCATGAAGCGGTCGCGCTGCGCCTCGGGGAGGGGGTAGGTGCCCTCCATCTCGATGGGGTTCTGGGTCGCCATGACGATGAACGGCGCCTGCAGCGTGTAGGTCGTGCCGTCGACGGTGACCTGCCGTTCCTCCATCGACTCGAGCAGGGCGGACTGCGTCTTGGGGGAGGCGCGGTTGATCTCGTCGCCGACGACGACGTTGGCGAAGATCGCACCGGGGCGGAACTCGAAGCGCCGGGCGTCCTGGTTGAAGATGCTGACACCGGTGACGTCGCTCGGCAGCAGGTCGGGCGTGAACTGGATGCGGCGCACCGTCGCGTCGATGGACTTGGCCAGCGTCTTGGCGAGCATCGTCTTGCCGACCCCGGGCACGTCCTCGATGAGCAGGTGGCCCCCGGCGAAGAGCACCGTCACCGTCGTGCGGACCACGTCGGGCTTGCCCTCGATGACGCTCGTCATCGCGCCCATCAGCCGGTCGGCCACGTCGTGGATCAGGCCGAGGTCGGCTACGTCCGCCGTGGTGCCCCGTCCTGCCGTGGTCCCGAGCCCGGTGTCCGTCGTCGTCACACTGTCCTCCGCTTGTCGTCCCCGTGTCCTGCGCCGTGTGGCGCAGCCCTGGCCGTGGCGGGTGCGCGACCCGTCAGGAGATCTTCTCCCATGCACCCGGGCCGCGGGTAGGGATGCCGCAGACGTGTCACACAAGGTCCTACCCGTGGCGGGGCAAGGCGCACCCTTCCACTTTCCTCCACGGCGACGTCTCCAGGACGCGATCGGTTCGCTCTCGCGGGCCTCGAGAGGGCGTCCTGAGCACGGACGATGCACCCGCGGCCGTATGCCGTCCGGCTACCTCAGCCCGTCCGACCCGTTCCCTCTCCCTTCGTGGCAGCGGAGGGCCTCACCGCGCTCCACTTCGCTCCACCCCAGCTGACCTGCGTAAACGTCGGACTCGCCGAGTCGATTTCGGGCGATCTTCGTTGACGGTGGTGCAAAGTGGAGTATCGTGGGGCATCAAGGTAGGGAATGGGGACGCCCGCGGGTCGACAAAGGGGAGGTGGCGGTCCATGTTTCTCGGAACGCACACGCCCCGGCTCGACGAGAAGGGCCGGCTGTTCCTGCCCGCGAAGTACCGCGAGCGCATGGCCGGCGGCCTCGTCGTCACGCGCGGCCAGGAACGGAGCCTGTTCATCTACCCCATGGACGAGTTCGTCAAGGTCGCCGAGCAGATGCGGCAGGCCCCGACCACGAGCAAGGCGGCCCGTGACTACATGCGCGTCTTCCTCTCCGGGGCCTCCGACGAGATCCCCGACAAGCAGGGCCGTTTCACCATCCCCGCCAACCTCCGGCAGTACGCCGGCCTCCACCGTGAGGTCACCGTCATCGGCGCCGGTTCGCGCCTCGAGGTCTGGGACAGCGCCGTCTGGAACGCCTACCTCGAGGAGACCGAGCAGAGCTTCGCCGACACCGCCGAGGAGGTGATCCCCGGCCTCTTCTGACCTGCAGCGCGAGGCGCAGCGCACCTGAGTGCCGGCCTCCAGCCGCTCCGCTCCCGGGACGACTTCCCCCGTCCCGGGCGAGGCAGCGGATGGGGACCAGTCCGCAGGTGAGGCTCACCAGCGGCCCGACCGAACACCCAGCCGACACCACCCGCCGACGCGGCGCCGACCAGCACCCTCCACCTGGTCCGCGCCGCGGATGCCCGGCGAAGCACACCCACCCCACCACCGACGACAGCGGAGCTCCCTGCGCCGTCAGGTCACTTCAGTCACATCTGCCACACCAGCAACATCCAGCGTGAGAGGGACGCACCATGAGCGATCGAGGACAGGCGCACGACCGCCACGTCCCCGTCATGCGCGACCGCATCCTCGACCTGCTCGCGCCGGCCCTGGAGCGTCCCGGTGCCGTGCACGTCGACGGCACGCTCGGCATGGGCGGCCACGCCGAGGGCGTCCTCGAGAGATTCCCGGAGTGCGTCGTCGTCGGCATCGACCGCGACCGCGAGGCCCTGGCGCTGGCCGGGGAGCGGCTCGCGGGGTTCGGTGACCGCTTCCAGCCCGTCCACGCCGTCTACGACGAGATCAAGGAGGTCGTCGCCGGCCTCCACGTGCCGGCCGTCGACGGCATCCTCTTCGACCTCGGCGTCAGCTCGCTGCAGCTCGACGAGGCCGACCGCGGGTTCGCCTACCGTGTCGACGCGCCGCTCGACATGCGGATGGACCAGTCGACGGGCAAGACCGCGGCTGACGTCCTCAACACCTACTCGGTCCAAGAGCTCACGCGCATCCTGCGCGACTACGGCGAGGAGCGGTTCGCGAACAAGATCGCCAAG
Organism: Dermatophilaceae bacterium; assembly: GCA_013361975.1. Classification (GTDB taxonomy): domain Bacteria; phylum Actinomycetota; class Actinomycetes; order Actinomycetales; family Dermatophilaceae; genus Terrabacter. The sequence goes on along the minus strand of JABFXB010000443.1, from coordinate 1,282 downwards.
GTCGTCGTCCACGACCGCGAGGTCGAGCCGTGGACCACGTCGGGAAGGCTCGTCGAGATGCTCCGCCGCGTCATCCCGGCGGCCTCGCAGCGACAGAGCGGCCACCCGGCCAAGCGCACCTTCCAGGCGCTGCGCATCGAGGTCAACGACGAGCTCGAGGTCTGGCGCCGGGCCATCGACGAGGCGATCGACGTGCTCGCCGTCGGCGGCCGCATCGCCGTGCTGTCCTACCACTCGCTCGAGGACCGTGCCACGAAGCGAGCCTTCGCCGAGGGCGCGACCTCCAGCACCCCGCCCGGCCTGCCCGTCGAGCTGCCCGAGCACGCGGCATACCTGCGCCTCGTCACGCGCGGTGCCGAGGCGCCCGGCGACGACGAGGTCACCACGAACCCGCGGGCCGCCTCGGCCCGCCTTCGCGTCGCCGAGCGCGTGCGCGACACCCGCACTCACCCCTCAGCCAGCAACCCCAGGAAGGGAACCCCTCGATGAGCCAGATGACCGCCACGGCCCGGCCGCTCCGAGTCCCACGGCGCGGTCCCGCCCCCACGCCGCTGCGCGTCATCCCGGCCCGGATCACGCGCACCGGCAACGGCGCCTTCGTGGCCATCTGCATCGGGCTCCTCACAGGGGGCCTGATCTCCCTGCTGCTGCTCAACACCGCGCTCGCCCAGGGCTCGCTCGCGCTGGGAGACCTGAACCGGGAGTCCGCCCGCCTCGGTGACACGGCCGGCAACCTCCAGGAGGAGATCGACCGGGCGTCCGCCACCGGCGCGCTCGCCCGGAGCGCGTCCGAGCTCGGCATGGTGCGGATGAACACGCGCGGCTACGTCGACCTCGCCAAGGGCACGGTGACCGGAGGCGCCGAGCCGGCGACGACGAACAACGCGTTCCCGATCGTCACGAGCCCGACGCCGCCGGCCGTCACGTCCAGGGTCAAGAAGCTCCTGTCGTCGGCGACGACGGCCACCAACGCCGCGTCCCACGCCGACGCGCAGCAGGCCGCCAAGGCCAAGGCCGACAAGCAGAAGGCCGACAAGGCGGCTTCCGACCAGGCGAAGAACGACAAGGCCCGCAACGACAAGGCCAGGGCTGCAGGCCGGGGCGCCACGCCGACAGTGCCGGGTGCAACGAACGGGACGTCCGGGACGCCCACACTGGGCACGACGGACTAGCAGACCCTTGACGACGACGGTGAGGTGAGACCGTGACGCAGGACCGAGGCGCCGGCCCCCGGCAAGCCAGCGGCGCGGCGGGGGCGTCCACGCGACGCTCCGCCGCGCCC
>JABFXB010000300.1 GCA_013361975.1 Dermatophilaceae bacterium | reverse complement strand
ACCGAGACCGTGGCCGCGACATTCGCCCGAGAGCTCGGTGGCTCGGGCGAGCCGCGGTCTGGGCCCATCGGGGCCGTCGTGGCGCAGGTCGTGCACTCCGGCGGGGCCACGATCGACATCTGAGGTCCGACGCGCCCGACGCGCCCAACGGGCCCGTACGCGCCCGTACGCGTCCGTACGCGTCCGTACGCAGGGCGGGGGACGGGCGCTCCCTGCCGCGGCGGCGCGGTTGCCGGGTCTCAGTCGAAGGGGAGCGGGGTCGCGGACACCCAGCGGTCGAGGACGTCGACGGCGTCCGCCACGCTCGGCGCGAGGTCGTGGTCGTCCACCTCCGCGACGAGGTGCGTGCATCGAGCCACCAGCTCGGCCAGCTCGCCGGAGACGCGCCGACCGCCGAGGTGGAGCGCGCGGACCGCCGCGACCAGCTCGAGGGCGATGAGCTGCCGGTAGGCGTCGGCGGCCTCGCCGAGGCGTGCGGTCGACACGGACGCGTGGCTCGCGCCGTCCTCGACGCCCGCGGAGACCGAGACCCACTGGATCGAGCGCGCCGCGGAGGCGGCCTCGCGGATGAGCGCCATCGCCGACGCGGCCCCGTACTCGAGGATGAGCAGGCCCGAGGACCCCGGCTTGGGCCCGGCGAGGAAGCGGGGGAGGCCGCTCGCGGTGTCGGTCAGCAGGTGCGAGATGCGAGAGGCGATCGTGTGTGCCGAACCGACGAGGGCAAGGAGGGAGGCGTCGACCGCGAGTGCGAGGTAGGCCTGGTGGAAGCCGCCGTGATGCGCAACGGCGGGCGGATCGGTCTGCAGGACAGCCGGGTTCTCGCCGCCGGTGTTCACCAGCGCCTCGACGACGCGGCGCAGGATGCCCATCTGGTCGAGCAGCGGGCCGTGCACCTGGGGGAAGGTGCGCAGCCCGAAGAAGTCCTGGATCTGCGCGGGCTCGACCATGTCGGCCTGCACCAGCTGCGTGACCGTGGCGGCTGCCGTGACCGCGCCCGGGAACGGCGTGACGGTCGCGACGGCCGGCCCGAAGGCCTCGGGGTTGCCGCGGAGCGCGACGAAGGACAGCGCGCAGACGGTCATGGCCACCTCGGCGAGGCGAGCCAGCTCGGCGCACCCGTGGGCCGCCTCGGCGAGCGTGAAGGCGCTGCTCGACATGAGCGGCAGCGCGTCGGCGTCGTCGAGAGGTGCGGCGGCGCCCAGGGTTCCGTCGCCACGGGGACGCTCACCGAGGAGGGTCAGGCCGACCTCCGCGAGCGCGGTGAGGTCGCCGGTGCCGATGGCGCCGCGCCGGTGCACGACGGGAAGCTGGCTGTCGCCGGCCCTGACGGCCTCGACGAGCGCGTGCAGGAGGGCCTCGCTCGCCCCGGACGCCCCGGCGAGGAGCTGGTTGACGCGGATCGCGAGAGCACTGCGCACCAGCGGCGCCGGGAACGGCTCGCCCCAGCCCGCGCTGTGGCTGCGCAGCAGGGCGTGACCGGGTCGCGGTGAGGCGTTGACCTGGTCGCGGTTGGCGCCGACGCCCGACGTCCTGCCGTAGACGGGGCGCACGGCGGCCACCGCACGCGCGGCCCGCGCCGCCCGGTCCACGCCGGCAACGGCCTCGGCGTCGACGGCGAAGCCCGCGCCCCGACCGAGGGCGTCGATCTCCGCGACCGTCAGCTGCTGTCCCGTCAGGGTGATCGTCATGTGCGGTCCTCGGATCAAGGAGTGAGATTCCTCGGGCAACAGGGGTGTTGCCTGACACGGCAGTGTGCCAGACTGCCACTGTGCAGCAAAGGCTTGCCGCCCAATGAAATGCAGTTCGGCTCCTCCCGATCGCACGACGAGGTGTCACCCATGACACGACCAGCACGCTCCACCGCCATCCGGACCGCGGGCCGTTCCTCGCCCGGCGCCGACCGGGCGTCGTCGGCGCCGGGCGCCGCGGCCACCCGCTCCGTCGAGCGCGCGCTCGGCCTGCTCGCGCACGTCTGCGAGTCCGCCCCGACCACTCTCTCGGAGTGCGCCAAGGCCGTGGGGCTGTCCCCGACGACGGCCCTGCGCCTCCTGCGCACCCTCGAGGGGCTCGACTTCGTCAGCCGCGACGAGGGCGGAGACTTCCACCCCGGGTCGCTGGCCTTCCGGTTCGGGGCCGTCGCGCTCGGGCGCAACCAGATGGTCAAGGTGGCCGAGCCCGCCCTCGAGCGCCTCAGCGTCCGGTGCGGGGAGTCGGCCTATCTCGGCATCGCACGACGCACCGACGAGGCGGTCTACATCGCGATGGCCGAGGGGACGTTCTCCATCCGCCACGCCGGCTGGGTCGGGCGCACCGTCCCCGTCGACCGCACGGCCATCGGCGCCGCCCTCCAGGGCCGAACCCCGGCATGCGGGTATGTCGTGGTGCGCTCGAAGGTCGAGGAGGACGTGACCGCCATCGCGGCCCCGATCGCGTGGATGGGCGGCATCGCGGGCGCCCTCAATGTCGTCGGACCCTCGTACCGTCTTGACCCGGAGCGAAGTCGTGACGTCGGCGAAGCCGTCGCCGCGGAGGCTCGAACGATCGCGCGAACCCTGTTCCCGACCCATCACACGAGTGAGGTGACGAGCCGATGATCCGGTTCGAGTCCGTGACCAAGGAGTACCCCGACGGCACCGTCGCCGTCGACGCGCTCAGCCTGACCGCGCCCACCGGCAAGATCACGGTGCTCGTCGGTCCGTCCGGATGTGGCAAGACCACCTCCCTGCGCATGATCAACCGGATGATCGAGCCGACCGGCGGCCGCATCCTCATCGACGACCGCGACACCTCCAGCATCGACTCCGCCGAGCTGCGCCGTGGCATCGGCTACGTCATCCAGCACGCCGGGCTCTTCCCGCACCGCACCATCCTCGCCAACATCGCCACCGTCCCGCTCCTGCTCGGCTGGGACCGGGCCAAGGCCACGAGTCGCGCGCTCGAGCTGATGGACCGCGTGGGCCTGCCGCAGTCGTTCGCGAAGCGATACCCGTCGCAGCTCTCCGGCGGCCAGCAGCAGCGTGTCGGCGTCGCCCGTGCCCTCGCGGCCGACCCGCCGGTCATGCTCATGGACGAGCCGTTCAGCGCCGTCGACCCCATCGTCCGCGAGCAGCTCCAGGACGAGTTCCTGCGGCTGCAGGGCGAGATCGGCAAGACGATCGTCTTCGTCACCCACGACATCGACGAGGCGATCAAGCTCGGCGACCAGGTGGCGGTGCTCCGCGTCGGTGGCAGGCTCGCCCAGCTGGCCGCACCCGAGGAGCTGCTGTCCCAGCCGGTCGACGACTTCGTCGCCGACTTCGTCGGGCGCGACCGCGGGTACCGCACGCTCGGCTTCCGCACCGCGTCGTTCCCGACGAGCACCGAGCCCACGGTCCGCCTCGGCGCGACCGTCGAGGAGCTGCGTGCGGTCAGCAACGACCGGTGGGTCCTCGTCCTCGACGACAACGACCACCCCGTCGGCTGGGTCGAGCCGGACCGGGTCGACGGTTCGGTGTCGCGCGATGCCCTCCACCGCGGCGGCACCGTCGCATCCACCGACGGCCCCCTGCGGCAGGCCCTCGACGCTGCGCTGTCGGCGCCGTCAGGGCGCGGCGTCATCGTCGGGCCCGACGGCGTCTTCGTCGGCACGGTGCGGGCCCGCGACCTCATCGCCCCCATCGAGGCCAGCGCGGCCAGTGAGCGGGCAGCCGCCGACGCCGCGCGCACCGAGCCGGGCGGGTCCGGCGAGCCGGGCGACCTGGTCGTGACGGAGCCGAAGGCCCGCTGATGGACTGGTTCACCTCACACCTCGACGACGTGTGGCGGCTGCTCGTCGTCCACGCCTACCTGGCGGGCCTCCCGCTCCTGCTCGGCCTGCTCGTCGCGCTTCCGCTCGGGTGGCTCGCCCGACGCTTCTCGTGGGCCTACCCCCCGCTCATCATCGGCACCGGCCTGCTCTACACGCTTCCGTCGCTGGCCGTGTTCATCCTGCTCCCGGGCATCCTGCACACGAGGATCCTCGATCCGGTCAACGTCCTCGTCGCCATGACCGTGTACACCGTGGCCCTCCTCGTGCGCACCGTCGCCGACGGCCTCGGCGCGATCCCCGAGGACGTCCGGCTCGCCGCCAACGCCATGGGGTACCGGCCCGTGCGCCGGCTGCTGGGCGTCGAGCTGCCGCTCGCGGTGCCGGTCATCTCGGCGGGCCTGCGCGTCGCCGCGGTCAGCAACGTCAGCATCGTGAGCGTGGCGGCCATCATCGGCGTCGAGCAGCTCGGCTCGCTCTTCACCGACGGCTTCAACCGGGCCTTCTTCCCGCCGATCGTCACCGGCATCCTCGCCTGCGGGGTGCTCGCCCTGCTCTTCGACGTCGTCATCGTCGTCCTCACCCGGCTGATGACGCCCTGGACCCGAGCGAGGGCCGCCTCATGATCAACGACATCATCGGCTGGCTCACCGACCCGGCCAACCGCGCCGACATCCTCCAGCGGCTCCTCGAGCACCTCCAGTACGTGTTCCTCGCGACGCTCGTCGCCGCCGTGCTGGCGATCCCGGCCGGGCTGTGGGTCGGTCACACGGGGCGCGGGAAGTTCGCGGTCGTCAACATCTCCGGCTTCGCCCGCGCCATCCCGACCCTCGGTCTGCTGTTCTTCATCGTGCTGTGGCTGGGCCCGAGCCTGACCGGCGACCTCGCCTTCCTTCTGCCCAGCCTGGTCGTGCTCGTCGTCCTGGCCATCCCGCCGATCCTCGCGGGAACCTACGCCGGCATCGACGAGGTCGACCCCGCGGCCCGTGACGCG
>JABFXB010000392.1 GCA_013361975.1 Dermatophilaceae bacterium | reverse complement strand
CCTCGTGCGGCACCTACAAGGGCCGTCACTACGCCGTCGCCGAGCGCACCGAGCACCAGGCCTGAGCACCCCGTGAGCAGCCCCGTGGACGGCCTTGGGTCTGGGGGTGTTCCGATGGCGCCGCAGCGGCCCGTCGATGCTCTGATCGCCCACCTGCGAGAGGTGGTCGGCCAGGACATCGACGAGCCGCTGCTGCTGCGTGCCCTGACGCACCGCTCGTACGCGTACGAGAACGGCGGGCTGCCCAACAACGAGCGCCTCGAGTTCCTCGGCGACTCCGTGCTCGGCGTCGTCGTCACCGAGACGCTCTACCGCGAGCACCCCGACCTCGCCGAGGGGCAGCTGGCCAAGCTGCGCGCGGCGGTCGTCAACATGCGGGCCCTCGCGGACGTCGCCCGCACCTTCCACCTCGGCGAGTACGTCATGCTCGGCAAGGGAGAGGAGGCGACGGGCGGGCGCGACAAGGCCTCGATCCTGGCCGACACGCTCGAGGCCCTCATCGGCACGGTCTTCCTCTCGACCGACATCGACGACGCGGCGCGGTTCGTGCACCACCACTTCGACGCCCTCATCGAGGAGGCCGCCACCCTCGGGGCCGGCCTCGACTGGAAGACGAGCCTGCAGGAGATGGCTGCCGGCGCCGCGCTCGGGTCGCCCGAGTACCGCGTCGGCGAGCAGGGCCCCGACCACGAGAAGGAGTTCCACGCCCGCGTCGTCGTCGGCGAGGAGGTTCTCGGTGAGGGCCGCGGCCGCTCCAAGAAGGAGGCCGAGCAGAAGGCCGCCAAGCAGGCGTGGCACACGCTCGACGGCCGTCGCACGGACCTCGACGGCGGCGCGCAGGGCTCCGCCCGGGCGGCGTCGCAGACCACCGGCCCGACCGCGTCCTGAGCCGCAGGTGCCCGAGCTCCCGGAGGTGGAGGTCGTCCGGCGCGGCCTCGAGGACCACGTCGTCGGACGTCACGTCACGCGTGCCCGCATCACCGGGGTCCGGGTGGCGCGGCGTCACGACGCCGGGCCCGACGACCTCGCCGCCCGCCTCCACGACGTCACGGTCACCGCGGCCTCGCGGCGCGGCAAGTACCTGTGGCTCGCGCTCGACGGCGAGGACGCGCTCATCGTGCACCTCGGCATGAGCGGCCAGATGCTCGTCGAGCCGGCAGACGCGCCGCTCGAGAAGCACTGCCACGCCCGGTTCGACTTCGCCGACGACGGGCCCCAGCTGCGGTTCGTCGACCAGCGCACCTTCGGCGGCCTGGCGCTGTCGCCGCTGCGGCGCGACGGCATCCCCGAGTCGGTGGCGCACATCGCGCCCGACCCCTTCGAGGCCGCCTACGACCAGGCCGGCGTCGTGCGCCGCATGAAGCAGCGCGACAGTGCCGTCAAGCGGGCGCTGCTCGACCAGTCCCTCGTCTCGGGCATCGGCAACATCTACGCCGATGAGGCACTGTGGCGGGCGAAGGTGCACGGTGAGCGGCTGTGCTCGGCCCTCACGAAGCCGACCCTCGCCCGCATCCTCGACCACGCCCGTGACGTGATGGCCGAGGCGCTCGGCCAGGGGGGCACGAGCTTCGACTCGCTCTACGTCAACGTCAACGGGGCGAGCGGCTACTTCGACCGGTCACTGCACGCGTACGGCCGGGCCGGCACGCCGTGCGACCGGTGCGGGGCGATCATGCGGCGCGAGCAGTTCATGAACCGCTCGTCGTTCTCCTGCCCGGTCTGCCAGCCGCGCCCGAGACGCCGAAGCCCGTCCTGACCGCAGGTGCGGTGGACGGGCCTCGGCTCGGCTGGTGCGCCACACGCAGGCGAGGCGGCGGTCAGTGGCCGCCGCGGCGGCGCTTCGGTGCCGGGCGAGTGGGGTCGTCCAGCACGGGCTCGACGTCGTCGGGGACGACGATGGGCTTGAGGCGCGCCCACGTGACGAACACGGCGCTGACGACGAGCAGGGCGATGCCGGCATACAGGTTGGCGTTGACCCCGCCCGTCTTGTCGAGGGCCTTGTCGCCGAAGAGGCCCATGAGGGTGAGGATCAGCCCGTAGAGGCCGAGCAGGGCACCGATGAAGTTGCGGATGTCGAAGGCGCCGGCGGTGTGCCGCCCCCTGCGGGCGGTGTCGGGGGCAGGGGCGTCGATCTCGTGCTGGCTCATGTCGCTGCTCCTGTCAGAACAAGAAGTTGAGGATGGTGACGAGGACCAGCGAGATGCCGGCCAGTGGGAGCGTGCGCCGATACCACGGCAGACGGTGCTCCATCGGGTCGACGAGGTCCTTGCGGGGCGTCTCGGAGTAGACGAGGCCGCGCAGCTCGGAGACGGGCTTCGGTTCGGTGCCGAGCGAGACGACGACGCTGAGCACGATGTCGACGACGAAGGCCGCGGAGGCCGCCACGAACGCGGCCCCCTGGCCCTCGAGCGGGATGACGCCACGGCTGACGCTGCCGAAGGCGTCCTTGCTGAGGAACGCGACCACCACCGCGGAGAGCGTGCCGGCCGAGAGGCCCACCCAGCCGGCCGTCGGAGTCATCCTCTTCCAGAACATGCCGAGGATGAACGTCGCGAAGAGCGGCGCGTTGAAGAAGCCGAAGAGCGTCTGGAGGTAGTCCATCACGTTGCTGAACGAGCTCGCGACGATGGCCGTGAAGACGGCGATGACCGTGGCGCCCACGGTCGCCAGGCGGCCGATGCGCAGGTAGTAGTCGTCGCTGTGGTCCTTGCGGATGTAGCGCTGCCACAGGTCGTAGCTGAAGACGGTGTTGAACGCCGAGATGTTCGCCGCCATGCCGGCCATGAAGGCCGCGAGCAGGCCGGCGATGGCGACGCCGAGCAGGCCGTTGGGCAGCACGTCGCGCATCAGCAGCAGCAGCGAGTCGTTGTACTTCACGCCCTCGCCGGACGCCCCGCCCGGTGGGGTGCCGCCTGCCTTGAGCTCGCCGATCTCCTTGACGAGCACGGCGGCGATCATGCCGGGCAGGATGACGATGAAGGGCACGAACATCTTCGGGAACGAGCCGATGATCGGGGTCTTGCGCGCCGCCGAGATCGAGTTCGACGCCATGGCGCGCTGGACCTCGACGAAGTTCGTCGTCCAGTAGCCGAACGAGAGCACGAAGCCGAGGCCGAAGACGATGCCCACGACCGACCAGAACGGCGAGCTGAAGCCCGAGAGCGCCTCGCCCGGCCACGAGTGCAGCTGCTGCTCGGCCGACGGCACCTTCGCCGCCGTCGCGGCGGGCGACGACGCGAACTCGGTGATCTTGTCCTTGAGGCCCTGGTAGCCGCCGACGCGGTGCAGGCCGATGAGGGTCAGCGGCAGCAGGGCGGCGACGATGACGAAGAACTGGAGCACCTCGTTGTAGATGGCCGCCGAGAGGCCACCGAGGGTGATGTACGACAGGACGATCGCGGCCGCGACGAGCAGCGCCACCCAGAGCGGCCAGCCGAGCAACGCGTGCACGATCGAGCCCAGCAGGTAGAGGTTGACGCCGGCGATGAGCAGCTGGGCGAGCGCGAAGCTGAGGGCGTTGACGAGGTGGGCCCCGGTGCCGAAGCGCCGGAACATGAACTCGGGGACCGAGCGCACCTTCGAGCCGTAGTAGAAGGGCATCATCACCACGCCGAGGAAGAGCATGGCCGGGATGGCGCCCACCCAGAAGTAGTGCACCGTGGAGATGCCGAGCTCGGCGCCGTTGGCCGACATGCCCATGATCTCGACCGCACCGAGGTTCGCCGAGATGAAGGCGAGGCCGGTGACCCACGCCGGCAGCGAGCGGCCGGAGAGGAAGAAGTCGATCGAGTCGGACACCGCCCGCCTGGCCATCACCCCGATGCCCAGGACGAAGACGAAGTAGAGCGCGATGATCAGGTAGTCGACGGCGTTGGCGCTGATGAGGGTGTCCGCGGCGGGCACTGCGGCCATTGCTTGCATGCGATCTGTCCCTTCGGTGGGCGACATTTCACGCTATCGCAGGCCGTCGAGCCCTGCTCGTCACGACGTTCGGGTGCCGTGCGCAGGCGTGATCAGCCGTTTGAGCGGAACGGAGTGGTCCGCGGCCGCGGCTGCATCGATGGTCATACCCTTCTCGAGCGCCCTCTTCACGGCGAGGTAGTCGGCGCTGCTGCCGACCGACTCCACAGCGAGCAGCAGGCCGTCGCGGAAGCTGAGCACCGAGAACCGTTCTGCCGCAACGTCCCCGCGCACGACGAGCTGGTCGGCGCCGTGGGGGAGCCCGGCCATCTGCAGCCGCAGGTCCGCCTGGTCGCTCCAGAACCACGGCACCGTGGCGTATGCCGCCGGGTGGCCCGCCAACGTCGCCGCAGCCGCGCGTGCCTGGTCGGTCGCGTGCGGCACGCTCTCGAGCCGTGTCGGTCCGGGGACCCCTCTGCTGAAGGGGTTCGGGCCCACCGCGCAGTCGCCGGCCGCCACGGTCAGCCCGTCGGAGGTGCGCGCGTGCTCGTCGACGACGATGCCGAGCGGCCCGACCTCGAGGCCGAGCTGGTCGGCCAGGTCTGTGCGCGGGAGCGCCCCGATGCCGACGACGACCACGTCGGCGGGGATCGCCGAGCCGTCGGCGAGCTCCACACCCGTTACGCGGTGTTGCCCTGTCAGCCCGGTCACCTTGGCGTTGAGCAGGATTCGCGTGCCGCGCCTTTCGTGGGCCTCGCGCACGAAGTCGGACAGCGCCACCGTCGCGGCACGCCCGAGCAGTCTCTCGGTGGTCTCGACGACGGTGACGGAGGCACCGAGCGCACGTGCCCCGGCGGCGACCTCGAGGCCGATGAAGCCTCC
>JABFXB010000127.1 GCA_013361975.1 Dermatophilaceae bacterium | reverse complement strand
TCGCGTCAGCCGCGTCACAGGTGCGGCGTGCACGTCACGTCCGACGGCCCCGTGTCCACGGCCACGAGGATGTCGTCTGCGTAGATGCGGCACTGCAGGGTTCCGGAGTCGGGGGCCGAGTTCCGGGCGGTCACGTTGAGGGAGGCCGGGCGCTCGTCGAGGAAGAGCTTCTCGACGTACGGCGCCTGGCGGGAGCTGCCCGACACGAGCTGTCCATCGGCGAAGATGTCGAAGTCGATGTAGGCGCCCTTCTCGCCGACCACCTCGACGCGAAGCCCGCTCGTCTCCTGCGGGACGTCGTGAACGGTGGGCTGCGCTTCCAGGAGGGTGCCGTCGATCGTGGACGTGTCGAAGATGTCCACGACGCGTATGTGCACCGGGTCTGGTCCGGCATCTCCCATCGGGCTCTCCACCCCGGTGCCGCTGCCGTCGGTGTGGTCGTAGTCGTCGTGCGAGCCGGTCGACAAGAAGCCGAACATCACCGGCACGACCACCAGAGCGGTGAGCAGCTTGCCACCCAGGGAGCCGCTGGCCTTGCGGGAACCGGGCTCGTGAGGACGGCTCGGTGGCGTCCTCAGGATCGAGCCCGGCTGCACGTCGGGCTGCCAGGTGCTCGTCGACGAGGCCGAGGACGCCGACGAAGCCGAGGACGGCTCCACCGGTCGAGGAGCCCAGGCCTCCGGTGGCAGCGTCGCCCCGGCGGAGGGAGTCGCGGCAGCACGGCTCTCGCCCGCGGCGCCGTCGTCGGGAAACGCGACATGGCGGTCATGCTGGGGGTCCGGGAGCTCCGGACGCGTGCTGTCAGGACCGGACACGCTGCCTCGTTTCGTGATTGGGACCACGGTAGGCGAGGACATCCACCGTGGGGCGCATCTCAGACCGCACGCGCGGGGCTGGCGTTCCCTACGACGGAGGGTCAAGGGGGTCAGTGGCGTAGGTGGGCGCCGCGCCGTCAGCCGCCCGCACCTTCAGCTGCGGCACCTGGGCGTCAACCGTTCCCGTGGCTGCCACCTGGATATCCGTTCGGAGGCGCGTGCCCGGCCCGCCTATCCTGTCGGTCATGTCCGACGAGCCCGCGAACGCCCCTGCGCGCTCACGGCCGCGGCGTCGGGGGAGAGGCGGCAGCGACCGGGCCCGGCGGCCGGGCGGTCCGACGCCCGAGCAGCGTCAGGCCCGCCGAGCCGCCCGTGCCGCGACCGTCCCGCCGATCACCTACCCGGAGCACCTGCCCGTCGTCGACCGGCGCGACGACATCGCGGAGGCCATCCGCGACCACCAGGTCGTCGTCATCGCCGGCGAGACCGGGTCGGGCAAGACGACCCAGATCCCGAAGATCTGCCTCGAGCTCGGCCGCGGCCTCGACGGGCAGATCGGCCACACGCAGCCGCGCCGCATCGCCGCCCGAGCCGTGGCGGAGCGCCTCGCCGAGGAGCTCGACGTCGAGCTGGGACAGGCTGTCGGCTACCAGGTGCGCTTCACCGACCACGCCACGCGCGACACGCTCGTCAAGGTGATGACCGACGGCATCCTGCTCGCCGAGATGCAGCGTGACCGCGAGCTGCGTCGCTACGACACCATCGTCATCGACGAGGCGCACGAGCGCAGCCTCAACATCGACTTCATCCTCGGCTACCTCAAGCAGCTTCTACCGCGCCGCCCCGACCTCAAGGTCGTCATCACGTCGGCCACCATCGACCCGGAGAAGTTCGCCCAGCACTTCGCCGACCCGAGGACGGGCGAGCCGGCCCCGATCATCGAGGTCTCCGGGCGCACGTTCCCCGTCGAGATCCGCTACCGCCCCCTCGTCGACCCCGACCGTCCCGAAGCCGACGAGCGCGACATGGTCACGGGCGTCTGCGAGGCCGTCGAGGAGCTCTGGACCGAGCGACACACCGGGTCGAGCAGCGACATCCTCGTCTTCTTCTCCGGCGAGCGCGAGATCCGTGACGCCGCAGACGCGCTCAACGGGATGAAGCTGCCCGTCACCGAGGTCGTGCCCCTCTACGGACGGCTCTCGGCCGCCGAGCAGCACCGAGTCTTCGCTCCCCACACTGGTCGGCGGATCGTGTTGGCCACCAACGTCGCCGAGACCTCGCTGACCGTCCCGGGCATCCGCTACGTCATCGACACCGGCACGGCGCGCATCAGCCGCTACAGCCAGCGCACCAAGGTCCAGCGGCTGCCGATCGAGCCGGTTAGCCAGGCCTCCGCCAACCAGCGCAGCGGCCGGTGCGGGCGCGTCGCCGACGGCATCGCCATCCGCCTCTACTCGGAGGACGACTACGACAGCCGGCCTGAGTTCACCGACCCCGAGATCCTGCGCACCAACCTCGCCTCGGTCATCCTCCAGATGACGAGCCTCGGCCTCGGTGACATCGCACGCTTCCCGTTCGTCGACCCCCCCGACTCGCGCCAGATCGTCGACGGCGTCAGGCTGCTCGAGGAGCTGCAGGCCTTCGAGCCGGAGGACGACGGCCCGCCGACGGGCCGCGGTCGCCGGCGACCGGGACGCCGCCTGACGGCATACGGCCGCACCATCGCGACGCTGCCCATCGACCCACGCCACGCGCGCATGGTGGTCGAGGCCGACAAGCGCGGGGTGCTCCGCGAGGTCCTCGTCATCGTCGCCGCTCTGTCGATCCAGGACCCCCGCGAGCGGCCGCAGGAGAAGCAGGAGCTCGCGAACGCCTCGCACAAGCGGTTCGCCGAGGAGACGAGCGACTTCGTCAGCTGGCTCAACCTCTGGGCCTACCTGAAGGAGCAGCAGAAAGCCTTGAGCTCCAGCGCTTTCCGGCGCATGTGCAAGGCGGAGTTCCTCCACTACCTCCGCGTCCGCGAGTGGCAGGACCTCCACGCCCAGGTCAAGCAGGCGGCCAAGCAGGCCGGTCTCGACGTCAACCGCGGCAGCGTCCACGGCGATGTCGACACCGACGCCGTGCACCAGTCGCTGCTCGCCGGCCTCCTCTCGCACGTCGGCGTGCGCGACGAGCAGAAGCGCGAGTATGCCGGTGCGCGGGGTGCGCGTTTCGGCATCAGTCCCGGGTCGGCCCTCTTCCGCAAGCAACCGCAGTTCGTCATGGCCGAGGAACTCATCGAGACGACCCGCCTCTGGGCGCGCATGAACGCGCGCATCGACCCGGGCTGGGCAGAGCAGCTCGGTGCGCACCTCGTGAAGCGGCAGTACTCCGAGCCGCGCTGGTCGGGCCGCCGTGGCTCGGCCGTGGCGACGGAGCGGGTCACTCTCTACGGCGTGCCGCTCGTCGTCGGCCGGCTCGTCGGGCTCGGCCGCATCGACCCCGAGCTGGCCCGCGACCTGTTCATCCGACACGCCCTCGTCGAGGGCGACTGGCACACCGAGCACGCCTTCCTGCGCGACAACGCCGCCCTCGTCGAGCGGCTCGGGGAGCTGGAGGCGCGCACCCGGAGGCGCGACATCGTCGCCGACGACAGCACCCTGGTCGCCTTCTACGACAAGCGCATTCCTGCCGACGTCGTGTCGGGGCGGCACTTCGACACGTGGTGGAAGAAGGCCCGCCGCGAGACGCCCGACCTGCTCACGTTCACCGAGGAGCTGCTGCTGCGCGAGAGCGCCGGCAGCCTCGCCGACGACGACCACCCGACCACCTGGACGCAGGGCGAGAACGTCCTCCCGGTGACCTACCAGTTCGAACCGGGCTCCGAGCAGGACGGCGTGACGGTCCACATCCCCGTCGACCGCCTCAACCAGGTCACCGCCGACGGCTTCGACTGGCAGGTGCCGGGCTTCCGCGAGGAGCTCGTAACGGCCCTGATCCGCAGCCTGCCCAAGGGAATCCGGCGCAACCTCGTGCCTGCCCCCGACCACGCGCGGGCCGTGCTGCCCGAGCTCGACCCGTCGAGCGGTCCGCTGCTGTCGACTCTCGCGACGGTGCTGCGGCGCCGGGCCGGCGTTGCCGTGAGCCCCGACGACTTCGAGGTCGAGCGGGTGCCCGCGCACCTGCGGGTGACCTTTCAGGTCGACGGGTCGGACGGGAAGGCCGTCGCGACCGGGAAGGACCTCGAGGCCGTGCGCGAGGTCGCGACACCGCAGCTGCGCCGGCAGGTCAGCCGCGCCGGGTCGGGCATGGAGCGCACCGGCCTGACCGAGTTCCCCGACGAGGGGGTGGCGCCGACGTTCGAGAGTGCGAGCGGCATCCAGGGCTACCCGGCGCTCGTCGACACCGGCACGGCCGTCGACCTGCGGGTGCTGCCGACCCGCGCCGAGGCCGACGCAGAGCACCGCCTTGGCGTGCGACGCCTCCTGCTCCTCGGCATCACCCCGCCGTGGAAGCAGATCCTCGCGCGCCTGACCAACTCCCAGAAGCTCGCACTCGGCCACAACCCCCACGGCAGCGTCCCAGCCCTGCTCGACGACTGCCTCGCGGCCGCGATCGACGCGATCCGCGACGAGGCCGTCACCGACCGTGCTTCCGGAGCCGACCAAGCGGTCCGGACCCGCGAGGACTTCGAGTGGGCCCTCTCGGCGGTCCGCACCCACACGACCGCCAAGGTCGTCCAGGTCGTCGGCCTCGTCGAGCCGATCTTGGCCAAGAACCTCGCCCTGACAAACCGCCTCGCGGAGCTGGACCGCTCCAGCAGCACCGCGATCCAGCCGATGCTCGCCGACGTGCGCGCCCAGCTGCGCGAGCTCGTACGGCCCGGCTTCGTCGCGGACACCGGGATGCGCCGGCTTCCCGACCTCGACCGCTACCTCCGGGCCATCGCCCACCGGCTCGACAAGGCGCCCGCCAACCTGGCCCGGGACGCCCAGGCGCTCGA
>JABFXB010000345.1 GCA_013361975.1 Dermatophilaceae bacterium | reverse complement strand
GCGGAGCTGCTGCCGAGCCAGCCGGCCGGACCCGAGACGATCCCCGGGTCGGAACCGGTCGTCGACACCGTGCGGCGGGCGGTGCGGACCGCCCTGGACACCGGCCGGTCCGTCGTGGTCGGCCTGCAGCGCTACGACGTCGACGCCGGCCGTCCCGCGGCTCGTGTCGAGGCGGATACGGAGCTGACGACGGAGTTGGCGACGGAGCTGGCGGCGGAGGCGACGACGGAAGTGCCGACGGAGGTGGCTGCCGGTGCAGACGGCCGCCACTACTGGATCGGCACCGCTGTGCCCGTGCCGAACTCGTCGGGTGCGGCCCGGCACGTCCTCTACAACGTGCACGACGTGACGGCCCTCGTGCCACACCTCGCCACCGCCCTGAGCGAGCCTCTCGAGCCGGCTGGGCGGCAGGCGAGCGCTGCGGTGGTCGCCGCGACCGCCGTGGCCGAGCAGAGCCAGCTGTTCGACCTCGCGCTCGAGACGCAGCGGCAGCTCGGCATCGCGGTCCAGGAGGTCATGCTCCCGGCCGAGGTGCCGCCCAGCGTGCGCGAGTCCGTCGAGATCGCGGTGCGCTACCAGCCGGCGTCCGACGCGCTCCGGGTCGGCGGCGACTGGTACGACGTCGCGGATCTCGGTCAGGGCCGGCTGGCCGTCGCCGTGGGTGACGTGGTGGGCCACGGACTGCGCGCCGCGGCCGTCATGGGACAGCTCCGCAGCGCCCTCAGCGCCCTGACCGTCGCCGACGTCGGCCCGGCCGCCGCCATGACGGCGCTGGACCGGGTCGCGCGGCACAGCCCCGACGCGACGGCGTCGACGGCCGTGAAGGTCGTCATCGACCCGGCGCTGGACCTCGCCATCTACAGCAGCGCCGGGCACCTGCCGCCGCTCATCCTGCGGGTCGACGGCACCGTCCACACGATGAACCAAGCGCTGGGACCGCCCCTCGCTGTCACCCTGAAGGTGGTCAGCCGGCCTCTCGGCACAGCGATGCTGCGCGCCGGTGACACCCTCGTGCTCTACACCGACGGGCTCGTCGAGCGGCGCGGTGAGGCCCTGGACCTGGGGATCGCCCGGCTCTCGGAGGCGCTGGTGCGGCTGCGCGACCTGGACGTCGACACGATCGCCGACCGGCTGCTGTCGGAGCTGCCCCCCGTGTCGTCGCTGCGCGACGACATCGCGCTGATCGTGCTGCGCGTCTGAGGCTCTAAGGGCGCGAGCCGTCGCCGACCACGGCCAGCAGCCGGGTCTCTGCATCCGCCAGGTACGAGTCGATCTCGCCGAGGGATTTCTCGAGGTCCCCGGCGCCCAAGGACGTGACCAGTCCACGGTTGCGGCGCAGGAACGGCTCGTGAAGCGTCTCGGGGTCGGGAAGGCGCAGGAACGCGAGCCGCAGCTCGGCGAGGAGCCCGGAGAACATCGCCGACAGGTGGGTGCTGCCGGCGGCCTGCACGATCGCCCGGTGGAACTCGATGTCCTGCGTGCCGACGACGTGCCAGTCGCCCGCGGTCGCAGCGGCCTCTGCGGCGGTGACGACGTCGCCGAGGGACGCCACGAGGTCACCGGCACGCGGCGAACCCAGGATCGCGCGTACGCCGAGGGGTTCGACGAGCCGGCGGGTGGCATACATCGCCCGAACCTCCGAGACCCCCACCATCCTGACGAACACGCCGCGGTGGAGCGCGTGCTCGACGAGGCCTTCGTGGGCCAGCAGCCGGAACGCCTCGCGCATCGTGTTGCGCGAGACCTGCAGCGCCGCGGCGAGGTGCTCCTCACGCAGCTGCGACCCCGGCGCGAGCCGGCCCGCGGAGATCTGTGAGCGCAACGCCTGCGCTGCCGCCTCGGCGGTGCTCTCCCGTCGCGCGAGGGGCTGGATCCCGAGCGCGAGCACGTCCGCCTGAGTCGTCATAGCGGCGAGAGTACCGATGTCGGCGAAGAAATGTCTCGCAATCCTCTTGTTGGATTGCTCAACAATCCGCTACGGTCCTCTTCAACCTGCCGACGACGTCGTCGGCACCTGGACCCAGGAGCACCCCATGGCCGCGAGTGCAGCCCCTTCGACCGCGCAGGCGAAGCAGCCGTCCTCCGTGCGTCGAGTCATCGTCGCCAGCCTGGTCGGCACGTCCCTCGAGTGGTACGACTTCTTCATCTACGGCACCGCAGCGGCCCTCGTCTTCAACAAGCTCTTCTTCCCTGGCTTCGACCCGCTGGTGGGGACCCTCCTGGCGTTCGCGACCTTCGCCGTCGGCTTCGTGGCCCGCCCCCTGGGCGGCGTCGTCTTCGGCCACTACGGCGACCGGCTCGGGCGCAAGAACATCCTCGTGGTGACCCTCCTCCTCATGGGTCTGGCGACCTTCGCGATCGGCCTGCTGCCCACGTACGCCTCCATCGGTGCCGCCGCGCCCGCCCTGCTCGTCGTCCTGCGCTTCCTGCAGGGGCTCGGACTCGGTGGCGAGTGGGGCGGAGCGGTGCTCATGACCCTCGAGAGCGGCCACCCCGAGCGTCGCGGCCTCAACGCGAGCTGGCCGCAGGTCGGCGTGCCGATCGGCCTGCTGCTCTCCAACGGCGTGCTGGCCGTCATGGGCGCGATCACCTCCGAGACCGGCTTCCTCAGCTGGGGTTGGCGGGTGCCGTTCCTGCTCTCCGGCATCCTCGTCATCGTGGGCATCTGGATCCGCCGCTCGCTGGAGGAGTCGCCGCTCTTCGAGCAGGCCACCTCCCAGGGGGAGCAGTCGCACGCACCGATCGTCGAGGTCCTGCGGCGCTACCCCAAGCAGGTCCTCCTCGCCATCGGGTCACGCATCGGCGTCGACGTCGCGTTCTACACGTTCGTCCTCTTCATCACGACCTACGTCGCGACGTACCTCAAACTGCCCAAGGGGTATGCGTTGAACGCCGTCCTCGTCGCCGCCGCGATCCAGGTCTTCGCGATCCCGTTCTTCGGGCACCTCTCCGACCGCTACGGACGTCGCCCCGTCTACCTCTTCGGCGCGGTCGGCGCCGCCGTCTGGGTCTTCGTCTTCTTCCGCCTGCTGGACTCCGGGCAGTTCGTCCTGATCCTGCTCGCGGCGGTCGTCGCGCTGTTCCTCCACGCGGCGATGTACGGTCCGCAGGGCTCGTTCATCTCCGAGATGTTCCCCACGAGGGTCCGCTACACCGGCGCGTCGATGGGCTACCAGCTCGCCGGCATCATCGGCGGTGGCATCGCCCCGATCATCTCGACGGCTCTGCTCGACACGTTCGACAGCTCGCTGCCCGTCGCCCTCTACGTCGTGGCGATGCTCGGGATCACCACGGTCTGCGTCCTCCTGGCGCCCGAGACGCACAAGAGCGACCTGCACGCCGCGACGACCACTGCCGGCGCTCGAACCCTGCCCAAGGGTGCGGCATGACGGCGAGCGTCGACCTCAACAGCGACCTCGGGGAGGGGTTCGGCCGCTGGACGCTCGGTGACGACGAGGCGATGCTCGACCTGGTGACGAGCGCCAACGTCGCGTGCGGCTTCCACGCCGGCGACCCGAGCACCCTCCGTCGGTGCTGCGAGGGAGCTGTCCGCCGCGGAGTGGCCATCGGTGCCCAGGTCGGCTATCGCGACCTCGTCGGCTTCGGCCGTCGGAGCATCGCGATGGACCCGGGCGAGCTCGCCGACGAGGTGATCTACCAGATCGGTGCCCTCGACGGCCTGGCGCGGGTCAGCGGTGGCCGGGTCGGCTATGTCAAGCCGCACGGGGCGCTCTACAACGACGCCGCGTCGTCGCCGGTCGTCGCCGGGGCCGTGGTCGAGGCGGTGAAGGCGTACGACGCCGGCCTGCCGCTGCTCGGTCTGGCCGGCTCGCAGCTGCTCACGGTCGCGGCCGGTGCCGGGCTGGCGACGGTCGCCGAGGCGTTCGCCGACAGGGCCTACACCCCGCAGGGGCTGCTCGTCCCGCGTACGCAGGCCGGGTCGGTGCTGCACGACGCGACCGAGATCGCCTCGCGTGTCGTCCGGCTCGTCACGGATGGAGTCGTCGAGGCCGTCGACGGGTCCGAGGTCGCGGTGTCCGCCGACTCCGTATGCGTGCACGGCGACACTGCGGGGGCGGTCGCCATCGCCGGGGCGGTCCGGGCCGCGCTCGACCGAGCGGGGGTGTCGGTGCGGCCCTTCGTCCAAGAGGAGCCCTGATGCGCCTGCTCCCAGCCGGGCACCGGGGTCTGCTCGCCGAGTGCGACGACCTGGCCGAGGTCATGGCGCTGCACCAGGCCCTGGCCGCCCACCGCCCCGCGGGCGTCGTCGACCTCGTCCCGGCAGCCCGTACCCTGCTCCTCGCGTTCGACGAGAGGGTGACCTCGCACGGTCGGCTCGCCGACATCGTGGAGGCGGTGGACGTCGACTCGTCCCATGCGGCCGCGACCCCGGCAGGGTCGGTGACGATCGAGGTCGTCTACGGCGGGGAGGACCTTGCCGAGGTGGCCTCGCTCACTGGCCTGTCCGTCGACGAGGTCGTACGCCGGCACACCGCCGCGGAGTATGTCGTGGCCTTCACCGGCTTCGCCCCCGGCTTCGCCTACATCGCGGGCGGCGACCCGGCGCTCGTCGTCCCGCGCCGCCCAACCCCCCGCACCCAGGTTCCCGCTGGATCCGTAGCGCTCGCAGGGGAGTTCACCGGCATCTACCCGCGCCAGGGCCCGGGCGGCTGGCAGCTCGTCGGTTGCACCAACGCGCCGCTCTGGGACCTGGGGCGGACGCCGCCGGCGCTCCTGACGCCGGGGACCAGCGTCCGCTTCGAGGCGGTGGACCCGCGATGATCGAGGTGATCCGATCGGGACCGCT
>JABFXB010000187.1 GCA_013361975.1 Dermatophilaceae bacterium | reverse complement strand
CTCACCGAGCAGGTGACCGGGGTCCTCTCGGACTCCCCGGCGGTGAGCACCCTGTCGGTGCTGCGCGGGGCGGCCCTGCGCCCGGTCGGCGACGTCGTCCTGGCCGACGTCGCCCGCGAGGGCGCGAACGTGGTCGTCGAGAGCCTGCGCGACCTCGGCGTCCACGAGGGTGGCACGCTGCAGCTCGAGCCGGTGAGCACGTGGGTCTCGAGGGCCGGGTTCGAGGCCGACGAGGACACGCCCGGCAGCAGCGCCGACGCCGTCGTGTGGGCCGAGGTCGCCCAGCGCTCCTACGAGGAGAGCGAGCTGAACTGGACGTTCCTGTCGTTCATGTCGCTCGCGACGCTGATCGCCGGCATCGCCATCGTGCTCGACACCCAGATCCTCGTCATCGGTGCGATGGTGCTCGGCCCGGAGTTCGGTGCGATCGCGGCGCTCGGGGTGGCCCTGGTGCGCCGCCGGCCGCTGCTGCTGGCGGTGGCGGCCCGCGCCCTCGCCGTCGGCTTCGCGGTCGCGATCGCGGTCACTTGCGCGGCCGCTCTGATCGGCCGGGCCTTGGGCTGGGTGACGCTGCAGGACATCACCGGCGACCGGCCCGCGACCGCGTTCATCTACACCCCGGACAAGTGGTCGTTCATCGTCGCCGTGCTCGCGGCAGCCGCAGGGGTGCTGTCACTGACCTCGGCCCGGGTCACCGGGCTGAGCGGCGTCTTCATCTCGGTGACGACCATCCCGGCCGCCGGCAACGTCGCCCTCGGCCTCGCCTTCGGCGCATGGGGCGAGGTGCGCGGCAGCGGACTGCAGCTCGTCGTCAATATCATCGGGATGGCGCTCGCCGGCTGGCTCACCCTCGCCCTGCAGCGCGCCATCTGGTCGCGAGTCCCCGCACCGAGGTCGCACTCGCGGTTGAACCGGCACGTCCACGCCGAGCCGCCGCCACCGCGCCGCTGAGGGGCGGTGCCCAAGGTGAAGCGCGCAGCTCAGGGAGTCGCCGTCGTCGCCCGCGGCACCGGGGGCGGCAGGGCGAAGGTCGTCGACAGCGCGCCGTTGACGATCGACAGGAGGACACCCGTCTCCTGGCGCACGACGGCATACCGGCTCGTCGCGACGGGCGAGCCGGCCGCGGCCTCGTCGGCCCCCGCGTGGGCGAAGAGCCCGAGCGACAGGAGCCTGCCGTAGTAGCTCGGCGCATCGAGCCCCGGCGGCGGCCCGTTGGCGCCGAGGCGTTCCAGGTGCTGGGTCATGGCGTCGAGCTGCACGGCAGCAGCGTTGCCCGACAAGGGGATCCGGTCGAGCACGCGCACGTCGTTGACGAGGTTGGCGTAGTCGGCGAGAGCGGTCGCGCGGTTGAAGACGGTGCTCGTGGTCAGGCTGGGACGCGGCAGTGCCGTGACGGTGACGGTCGGCGTGGCCACCACGGTCGTCGTCGTGCTCTGCACCACGGTCGTCGTCGCGGTGACGGTGCGCGTGTCGATCTCGGTGACCGTGACGGTCTGCGTCGGGACCGGCGTGCCGGTGACGGCCGAGCCGGCCACCTGGCTGAGCTCGACGTCGGGCTTGCCAGCGGTGCAGGCGCTCAGGACCGCCGTCAGTCCCAGGGCGACGGCGACCGGCAGCACGGCGGCGGCGGCGGCAGGTGCCGCATGGGCTCGGCGCACGGTCGACTCCGGTGCTCGACGGGACGGATGGTGACTGTGGCTCGATTGTGGGCTCTCGCCGCTCGTGGCGCGACCGAATGCGCCAATTGCCCCGGGGGCGCGGGCGGTCAGGTCACAGGAGCGAGCTCGGGTCGTCGGGCACGTCGGCGGCATACGACTGGAGCAGCTGGAGCGGCACGACCTCCAGCGCCCGCTCGTGCGTGGCGGCGAGGACGACCGGCGCGCCCGCGCCGTCCTGGTGCGCCTGCAGCCACCGCACCGCCACGACGCACCAGGTGTCGCCCGGCGTCAGGCCCGGGAAGCGCCACTCGGGGCGGGGCGTCACGAGATCGTTGCCGACGCTGCGCTGGTGCGCCAGGAACTCGGGCGTGACGACGACACAGATGGTGTGGCTGCCGCGGTCCTCCGGGCCGGTCGTGCAGTAACCGGTGCGGTAGAAGCCGGTCACGGGGTCGGTTCCGCACGGCTCGAGCTCACCGCCGAGCACGTTCCGCTCACGCGCTGCCATGGCCCAAACCTAGTCGCCGGAACGCGCCCGCTCGCTCGCTACGCTGAGCCCATGCTGGCGACGAAGGAGTACGAGCCCGACTACGTCGACGCCTGCCGCTCGCGGGTCGAGTCGCAGGTGGCCATGTTCCGCGAGGTGGCCCAGGCCGCCCGTGACCACGGCGACGCCGACGTCTCGGCGCTCGAGGGCGCCCTCGAGTCGCTCGAGTACGAGTACTTCAACAACATGCTCATCGTGCTCGAGGGCTACTTCGTCCACCGCCTCAGCGGGCCAGAGGGCCAGACCGGCAGGGCGCTGCACGAGGTGCGGGTGCTCGCGCGCTCGCTCGTCGAGAACGGCGGCACGGTGCTGGCCGACCCCGCGACGACCCTCGACCCGGAGCGCTCGATCCTCGGACTGTCGGCGGGCGACCCGATCACGTTGACGCTCCACCAGTTCCGCCGGGTGTCCGACACCTTCTTCCGCGAGATCCAGAGCAAGTCGTCGGGCGACCGGTGAGCTGCGACCGGTGACACGGCTGGGGGCGCCTCGAGGAGGCCATGCGACGGGCGAGCCCCTGCCCGGCCTGACCCGCGACCCCCTCGGCGTCCCGCACCTGCGCGCCGGCGACATCATGGAGCTCGCCCGCCTGCAGGGCCGCGTCACGGCCCTCGACCGCGGCTGGCAGATCGAGCACCACCGGTGGCGCATGGAGGGCCGCACCGCCGAGTACGTCGGCGCCGACGGCGTCCCCTGGGACCGCTTCGCCCGGCAGGTGCGCCTCGAGCCGACCGTGCGGCGGTGCTTCGAGCGGCTGGACGCCGAGACGCAGGCCTGGCTGACGGCATACGTCGAGGGGGTGGACGAGGCCCTCCCCGAGGGGCTCGCCGGCACGCCCGAGGTCGAGGCGCTCGGGCTCGAGGCGTATGCCGCCGCGCCGCGCCCGTGGGCACCGTGGACGCCGCTCGGCATCTTCTGGGGCATCCACCTGCTCTTCGGCACGTTCCCCGCCAAGCTCTTCAACGCCCACGTCGCCGACCGGCTCGGCGAGGACGTGCTGCCGCTGCTCCACGCGGAGGGCGTCGACCGCTCGGGCAGCAACGCGTGGGTCATCAGCGGCGCCCGGACGGCGAGCGGGCTGCCGCTCGTCGCGGGCGACCCGCACCGCACCATCGAGCTCCCCGGCTGCTACCAGCAGGTGGGGCTCGCCTGCCCCGAGTTCGACGTCGTCGGCTTCACGTTCCCGGGAGTGCCGGGTGTGCAGCACTTCGCCCACACCGGGTCGGTGGCGTGGGGCATCACGAACGCGATGGCCGACTACCAGGACCTCACCATCGAGCGGCTGCGGCACGACGGCCCCGGGCCGGACGGGACCCCCCTGCTCACGGCGCGCGGCCTCGACGGCTGGGAGCCGGTCGAGCACGCGACCGAGACGGTCCGGGTCCGCGGTGAGGGCGAGCTGCACGTGCCCGTGGTCGTGACGGCTCGCGGCCCTGTCGTCACCGGCCTCGAGGTCGAGCTCGAGCGGGCCGAGGTGGCGACCGGTGAGAGTGACGACGCCGCGGCGCCACCCACCGGGCCGCCACCCTTCAGCCTGCGCACCCCCACCCAGGTGGAGGCCGACCTCGGCTTCGGCGCCCTGCTGCCGCTCCTGCGCGCCCGCACCGTCGACGACGTCGAGCAGGCGTTGTCGCGCTGGGTCGAACCGGTGAACTCCGCGCTCGTCGCCGACACGAGCGGACGGATGCGTCACCTCGTCGTCGGGCGCGTCCCCGATCGCGACGAGGCCGGCCTGGTGCTGCCGTTGCCCGCCTGGGACCCGCGGCACCGCTGGCACGGCTACCGCCGCGGTCCTGCCGTCGACGTGCCCGACGTCATGGTGAGCGCCAACGACCGGGCCAGCGGGGGAGGGCTCGGGGTCGAGTACGCGACCCCCTTCCGTGCCGAACGCATCCGCTCGCTCATCGGGTCGCGCACGGGCCTGACCGTCCGCGACTGCGCAGCCATCCACGTCGACACCCGCAACGGCCAGGCCGACCTCATGCGCGAGCTCGTCGAGGCCGCCGACGTCTGCGGACGCGCGGCCGACGTGCGGGCGGTGCTGCTGGCGTGGGACGGGCACAGCGACGCCGACAGTCACGGGGCCGCCGTCTTCGCCCGCTGGCGCACCGCCCTGGTGCGGTGGTTCTCCGACCACCCGAGCCTCGCGCCGATGCTCGAGCCGAGCGGCCACTCGAGCATCTTCGCGACGTGGACCGGCGTCGTCGCCCAGATCGGTGCCGGCTGGCACTCGATGGCACGGCTCGCGCCGGAGCGTGGCATCGACGTCGCCGAAGGGGTCCGCGCGGCCCTCGAGAGCGTGGCCGGCCAGTACGACCCGCACTCCGCGTGGGGCGACCGGCACTGGCTCGACCCGCTGCACGCGCTCGACGTCAGCGACCGCGCGCCGTCCGTGCCCCGTGACCCGGTGGGCGGCGACAAGGGCTGCGTGCTGGCCGCCGCGAGCGCGCCGGGGGTGACCGACCGCTGCTACGGCGGACCGGTCGCGCGCTACGTCTGGGACCTCGCCAACCGTGACGCGAGCCGGTGGGTGGTGCCGTTCGGGGCGGGTGGCGACGCCCGGGCCGCGCACTTCGCCGACCAGACCCCCGCGTGGCTGGCGGG
>JABFXB010000516.1 GCA_013361975.1 Dermatophilaceae bacterium | reverse complement strand
GATCTGCTCGAGCACCGTCTTGTTGTCGAGCTTGGGCCCGAGGTCCTCGTTGACGAGGTTGAGCTCGATCTCGAGCCCGGTCATCGGACGGTCGAACTCGAACTCGCTCTTGCCCAGCATCCGTTCGAACACGTCGAGGTCGCGGCGGACCTTCTCGCGGTACTGCTGCCGCTGCTCACGCGTGTACCTGGCCTGTTCGACGTCGGCTCCCACGTGCCGAGACAACCACATCGGGGGGTCCCGGCGCGAGGAATCGCGCGGCGAGTTCAGCCCTCGAACGCCTCCGGCGGCGGGCAGGAGCAGACGAGGTTGCGGTCGCCGTACGCGCCGTCGATACGACTGACCGGCGGCCAGTACTTGTCGGCGGCCTCGACCCCGACCGGGAAGGCGGCGTCGGTGCGGGCGTAGGGGTGGTCCCACTCCCCCGCGACGTTGAGCGCGGTGTGCGGGGCGTGGCGCAGCATGCTGTCGCCCACCGCGACCTCGCCCGCACGGATCGCCTCGATCTCGCCGCGGATCGCGATCATCGCGTCGCAGAACCGGTCGAGCTCGTAGAGGTTCTCCGACTCGGTCGGCTCGACCATGAGCGTGCCCGCGACCGGGAAGCTCATCGTCGGGGCGTGGAAGCCGTAGTCGATGAGCCGCTTGGCGATGTCGTCGACCGTCACACCGGTGTCGGCGGTGATCTGGCGCACGTCGAGGATGCACTCGTGCGCGACGAGGCCGTCGTGGCCGGAGTAGAGCACGGGGTAGTGCTCACGCAGCCGCGCGGCGATGTAGTTGGCCCCGAGCACGGCCATCTGCGTGGCGTGGCGGAGGCCGTCGCCGCCCATGAGGCGCACGTACGCCCACGAGATCGGCAGGATGCTGGCCGAGCCGTACGGTGCGGCGGAGACGGGGCCGACACCCGACTCCGGGCCGGCCTCGGGCGCGAGCGGGTGGTTGGGCAGGTGCGGGGCGAGGTGGGCTCGCACCGCGACCGGGCCGACGCCCGGGCCGCCGCCGCCGTGCGGGATGCAGAACGTCTTGTGCAGGTTGAGGTGGCTGACGTCGGCGCCGAACCTGCCCGGCTGGGCGAGGCCCACGAGCGCGTTGAGGTTGGCGCCGTCGACGTAGACCTGTCCGCCGGCGTCGTGGACGAGCTCACACAGCTCGGTGATGGTGTCCTCGTAGACGCCGTGCGTCGACGGGTAGGTCACCATGATCGCGGCGAGGTCGTCGCGGTGCGCCTCGACCTTCGCGCGCAGGTCGTCCATGTCGACCGTGCCACCGGCTGCGGTCTTGACGACGACGACCTTGAGTCCGGCCATGACGGCCGAGGCGGCGTTGGTGCCGTGGGCGCTGGCCGGGATGAGGCAGACACGCCGGTGCCCCTCGCCGTTGGCCTGGTGGTAGGCGTGGATCGCGAGCAGGCCGGCGAACTCGCCCTGCGAGCCGGCGTTGGGCTGCAGCGACACGGCGTCGTAGCCGGTGATCTCGCAGAGCCAGGCAGCGAGGTCGTCGATGAGGCCGCGGATGCCCTCGGTCTGCTCGGCCGGCGCGAACGGATGCAGGTTCGCGAACTCGGGCCAGGTGATCGCCTCCATCTCGGTGGTGGCGTTGAGCTTCATCGTGCACGAGCCGAGCGGGATCATGCCGCGGTCGAGCGCGAAGTCTCGGTCGGACAGGCGGCGCAGGTAGCGCAGCATCGCCGTCTCGGAGTGGTGCGCGTGGAAGACCGGGTGCGTGAGGAAGTCCGACGTACGCGTGAGCGCCGCCGGCACGCCGGTGCCCTCGGGCGCGCCGAGCTGCGCCCTCGTCTCGTCGGCCACGGCCACGCCGAGCGCGTCGAGGATCGCGAGCACCGTTGCCGGGGAAGAGGTCTCGTCGAGGCTGAGCGACACGCGGTCGGCGTCGACGCGCCGCAGGTTCATGCCGCGGTCGGCGAAGGTGGCCGTCACCTCGTCGGCGCGGCGGGGCACGACCAGCGTGAGGGTGTCGAAGAACGACGTCGTCTCGACGTCGACCCCACCGGCGACGAGCGCCTCGCGCAGGCCGGTGGTGAGTCCGGTGACGCGGCGCGCGATGGTCGTGAGACCGACGGGACCGTGCCACACGGCATACATGCTCGCCATGACCGCGAGGAGCACCTGTGCCGTGCAGATGTTGGAGGTCGCCTTCTCGCGACGGATGTGCTGCTCACGCGTCTGGAGGGCGAGGCGGTACGCCTGGTGGCCCTCTGCGTCGACGGAGACGCCCACGAGTCGGCCGGGGATCTGGCGCTCGAGGCCGCGGTGCACGGCCATGTAGCCGGCGTGGGGGCCGCCGAAGCCCATCGGCACGCCGAAGCGCTGGGCGCTGCCCACGGCGATGTCGGCGCCCCACTCGCCCGGGGCGGTCGCGAGGGTGAGCGCCAACAGGTCGGCGCACGCCGTGACCAGGCCCTTCGCCTCGTGGACGGCAGCCGTGAGGGGCGCCCAGTCGACGAGCTCACCCGTCGCGTCGGGGTACTGCACCATGGCGCCGACGACGTCCTTGCCGCCTGCCGCCGCCACGAGGGACTCGCCGTCGGTGACCCGTCTCAGGTCGGCGACGACGACGGGCAAGCCGATGGCATCGGCGCGCGTCCGCATCACTGCGATGGTCTGGGGGAAGAGGCGCTCGTCGACGAGCACGACGGCATCGGCAGCGGCCCGGCTCGCGCGACGCATCAGCGACATCGCCTCGGCGGCGGCCGTGCCCTCGTCGAGCAGGGACGAACCGGCGACGTCGAGGCCGGTCAGGTCGGTGACGACCGTCTGGAAGTTGAGCAGGGCCTCGAGACGGCCCTGGGAGATCTCCGGCTGGTACGGCGTGTAGGCGGTGTACCAGGCGGGGTTCTCGAGGACGTTGCGGCGCACCACCGGCGGGGTGACGGTGCCGTAGTAGCCCAGCCCGATGAGCGAGGTGAGCACCGTGTTGCGCGAGGCGAACCCGCGCAGCTCCTCGATGACGGCGCTCTCGCTCGGGGCGGCCTGGACCCGCAGCGGCGACTCGGAGCGGATGGCGCCGGGGATGGCGCGGTCGCACATCGCGTCGAGGCTTGGCTGGCCGACCACCTCGAGCATGCGGCGTACGTCGTCACCGGCCGGCCCCACGTGCCGGCTGACGAAGTCGGCCATCGGGGTCTCGCTGGACGCTCCGGTGGTCACGGGGACGAGCTGGTCGATCGACATTGGGGCTCCTGGCGGGATTCGAGCGGACGACACACGCTCCCCGTCTGTCGAGCACGCGCGGTGCCTCCAGAGTTGCCTCGCCCGCATGGTCCTGGCGCCTGAGAGGTTCCGGGGATGTTGCCCCTTCGGCGCCTCGCAGGTGCGCGGCACCCCGAGGACTCTCCCATGCAGGGTCGATCGGCACCGCCAAATCTACCAGCAGCCCGACGCGATGGCGGTACGCCGACGGCCCGACCGGAAGTGCCCGGTCGGGCCGTCGACAGCGTTGGGGTGGCTGCGTCGCCGGCGGCTGCCGCCTCAGGCCATGCGGCGGGCCTGGCGGCGCGCCGTGAGCTCGTCGCCGGGGTGTTCGGCCGGCACGTCCTCGGCGCGCTCGCTGGGCAGCTGGGCCAGCTCGCCCTCGACCTCGCGCCACACACGACCCACCGCGATGCCGAAGACGCCCTGGCCGCCCTGCACGAGGTCGATGACCTCGTCGGCCGACGTGCACTCGTAGACCGAGGCCCCGTCGCTCATGAGCGTGATCTGGGCGAGGTCCTCGACGCCGCGCTCGCGCAGGTGACCGATGGCGACGCGGATCTGCTGGAGCGAGACGCCGGTGTCGAGCAGCCGCTTGACGACCTTGAGCACGAGGATGTCGCGGAAGCCGTAGAGGCGCTGCGTGCCGGAGCCGGTGGCGCTGCGCACCGACGGCTCGACGAGACCGGTGCGGGCCCAGTAGTCGAGCTGGCGGTAGGTGATGCCCGCAGCCTTGCAGGCCGTCGGCCCCCGGTAACCCTGGTCCTCGGCGAGCTCGGGCAGGTCGTCGGTGAACAGCAGGCCCTGCGAGCCGACGGGCAGGGCCCGACCGTCACGCGTGTCCTCCATTGCGGCCATGCCGTCCTCCTCCTGCTCGAGCTGCGGCTCGCGTGGTGCGTGCCCGCAGACGACATGCAGATAACTACAGTCACGTCGTTCTCTGACGGTAGGCCGAGCCCGTCCCGCGGTCAATCACCGTGTGCGTGCGGTCGACGGCGTGTCGGACGCTCGCGATCGACCTTCACCTTCGAGTCGAAGGTGAAGGTCAGCCTCGCCGTCAGTCGGGACGGTCAGGCAGGTCGGGCGCGTCGCCGGGCCGGTCGCCGGGCTGGTCACCCGGCTGGTCACCCGGCTCTCCCTCGAAGTCCTCGGCCGACACGTGGTCGAGGAACTGCTTGAACCGCTCGACCTCGTCGTCCTCCTCGGAGGAGACGACGATCGCCGCCTCGTCGAGGATCGAGGACTCGACGAGCACCTTCGAGCCGGTGCGCAGCGCCAGGGCGATGGCGTCGCTCGCGCGGGAGCTCACCTCGGACTTGCCGTCGATGATGAGGGCGGCATGGAACACCGAGTCCTTGAGGGCGACGATGCGCACCTCCGTCAGCTCGTGCCCGAGCACAGCCAGAAGGTCGCGCATCAGGTCGTGCGTCAACGGCCTCGGCGGCACCACACCCTGTTGGGCATACGTGATCGCGGCGGCCTCGGCAGCGCCGATCCAGATCGGCAGGTAGCGCCCACCGTCCCTCTCGCGCAGCAGGACGATCGGCTGGTTCGTGGGCATCTCGACACGGACACCCAGGACATCGACCTCTCTCACTCCTCCACCG
>JABFXB010000522.1 GCA_013361975.1 Dermatophilaceae bacterium | reverse complement strand
GATCACCGAGCGCGACGGCGACGCGCCGGGGGAGAAGTCGATCGTCGACCTCATCCTCGACGGCACCGTCCAGATGGTCGTCAACACGCCGAGCGGCCAGGACGCCCGGGCCGACGGCTACGCCATCCGCGCCGCGACGACGAGCGCCGACAAGCCGATCATCACCACGATCGCCACGCTGGCCGCCGCGGTGCTCGGCATCGAGGCCGGGCTGACCGAGGAGATCCGGGTCAAGTCCCTGCAGGACCACGCCCGCGACCTCGACCTCTACGGACGTCGGGAGGCCCTCGTCGGGACGGGAGCGACCGCGTGACCGGGCAGGCCACCGACCGCGCGCTGCGGGGACGCGTCACCCAGGAGGTCGCCGAGGTCATCGCGACCCGCCGGGTGGGCGCCTACCAGCACATCACCCTCGTCGCGCCCGGCGTCGCCGAGCTGGCCCGCCCCGGGCAGTTCATCGCCCTGGCCGTCGGCGGCGAGTCGTCGGGCACGCTGCTGCGCCGGTCGTTCTCGATCCACAGGGTGAGCCCGAGCGGCACCTACGGCGGCACCGTCGAGATCGTCGTCTCGGCCGTCGGCGCCGGCACCCGCTGGATCGTCGACCGCGTGCCGCACGACACCATCGACGTCGTCGGCCCGCTCGGCAAGGCCTTCCCGCTACCCACCGAACCGGTCGCCTGCGTGCTCGTCGGCGGCGGCTACGGCAGCGCCCCGCTGTTCTGGCTCGCCGGTGAGCTGCGCGAGCGTGGCTGCCACGTCGAGATGGTGCTCGGCGCCGCGAGCGAGGACCGCCTCTTCGGCGTGGTCGAGGCGCGGCGCAGCTGCGACGGGGTCACCGTCACCACCGACGACGGCTCGGCCGGCCACCGGGGCTGGGTCAGCGACGTGCTGCCCGACATCATCGACCGCACGAACGCGGGTGTCGTCTACGGCTGCGGCCCCATGGGCATGCTCGAGTCGATCACCCGTGTCGCCGAGGCTCACGGCGCCGTCGCGCAGGTGGCCGTCGAGGAGTCGATGGCCTGCGGCATCGGCGTGTGCATGACGTGCGTCATGCCCGTGGTGGGCTCCGACGGGCGTACGCGCATGGTGCGCTCGTGCGTCGAGGGCCCCGTGTTCCGGGGCGACCGGGTCCGCTGGGACGCCTTCGACGGGGGGCACGCGAGAGTGCCCGACGACTGCGTCGGGGCACCGAAGGTGGGTGGTCACTGATGGTCGACCTCTCCGTGGACCTCGGCGGCGGCCACCGCCTGCCGAACCCCCTCATGACCGCGTCCGGCTGCGCGGCGAACGGCAAGGAGCTGCACCGCTTCTTCGACGTCTCCGACCTCGGAGCGTTCGTCACCAAGTCGGTCATGGCCGACCCGCGTTCGGGCCGTGGCACCCCGCGCATGGCCGAGACGGCCTCGGGCATGCTCAACTCGATCGGGCTGCAGGGCCCCGGCATCGAGGCCTTCGTCGACGAGGACCTGCCGTGGCTGCAGTCCGTCGGCGCCCGGGTGATGCCGTCGATCGCCGGCAGCTCGAGCACCGAGTACGCCCACGTGGCGGCGACCCTGCGCGCGAGCCGGGCCTTCGACGCCGTCGTGGGCGTCGAGGTCAACATCTCGTGCCCCAACGTCGCCAACCGCGGCCTCGTCTTCGCGTGCGACCCCATGGCCTCGGCCAAGGTCATCGCCCTGGTGCGCGAGCAGCTCCCGCGTGACATCCCCGTCTTCGCCAAGCTGAGCCCCGACGTCACCGACATCACCGCGATCGCGGCCGCCTGCGTCAAGGCCGGCGCCGAGGGCCTGACGATGATCAACACCCTGCTGGGAATGGTCATCGACACCGACCTGATGCGCCCGCAGCTCGGCGGCGTCACGGGAGGGCTCTCGGGCCCAGGCATCCGGCCGGTCGCCGTCCGGGCGATCTGGCAGGTGCGCCAGGCCATGTTCGAGGGCCGCATCCCGACCGTGCCGATCATCGGCGTCGGGGGAGTGCGCACCGGCCGTGACGCGCTCGAGATGGTCGCCGCCGGCGCGAGTGCCATCCAGGTGGGCACGGTGGTCTTCAACGACCCGTCGGCGCCCGTCCGGGTGCTGCGCGAGCTGTGCGAGCTGCTCGAGGCGAAGGGCTACGACCGCTTCACCGACGCCGTCGCCGTCGCCCACGGCCGCTGACGGCCGCCCACCCTGCACCCTTCCACGACCGCGGAGCGGAGACCGACCATGACGCAGCCCTTCGGAGCGCGCCTGCACGACGCCATGCGAGCCCACGGACCCCTGTGCGCGGGCATCGACCCGCACCGCGGCCTCGTGGAGTCGTGGGGCCTGGCCTACGACGTCAGCGGCCTGGAGCGGTTCGCCCTCACGTGCGTGGAGGCGTTCGCCGGGCGCGTCGCGGCGGTGAAGCCGCAGTCGGCCTTCTTCGAGGTGTTCGGCAGCCGCGGCGTCGCGGTGCTCGAGCGGGTGCTCACCGAGCTGCACGAGGCGGGCACGCTGACGATCCTCGACGCGAAGCGCGGCGACATCGGGTCGACGATGACGGCATACGCGGAGGCGTTCCTCGGCGACGACGCCGTGGCCCCGCCCGACGCCCTGACGGTCAGCCCCTACCTCGGCTACGAGTCGCTGCGGCCGGCGATCGACCTGGCCGAGCGGACCGACCGCGGCCTCTTCGTGCTCGCGCTCACCTCGAACCCGGAGGGGGCGAGCGTGCAGCACGCGGTGCGCGACGGAGAGTCCGTGGCGGCCTCCATCGTGCGGGGGGCGGCGGGTGACAACGCCGACGCGCGCGGACGCGGCGAGCTGGGCAGCATCGGTCTCGTCATCGGGGCGACGGTCGGCTCCGCCGTCCAGGACCTCGGCCTCGACCTCGTCGGAGCCGCCACGCCCGTGCTGGCCCCGGGCTTCGGAGCGCAGGGTGGCACCGTCGCCTCGCTCGGGTCGACGTTCGGCGCTGCCCAGCCGCAGGTGCTCGCCGCCTCGAGCCGCGAGATCCTCGGCGCCGGCCCCGAGCCGCGCCACCTGGTGGCGCGGACGACCCAGGTGGCCGACTCGCTGCGGGGCTGACGACCTCCGACGTCGCCCGACCGGTCGCGTCGGGTAAGTCACGAGGTATGACTCGCACGATGTCCGTTCGCCGAGCTCTCGCCGCGGCGGCCGCTGCGGCGGTGATCCCGTTCGTCGCGGCTTGTGGCTCGGGCACCGCGCCACCGGCGACGACCAGCGGCTCGTCGTCGAGCCTGTCCGCCGCCTCCAGCACCTCCTCCAGCACCTCCTCCAGCGCACCGGCCACGGCCGACGCCGGGGCGCAGGCCTACTGCGACGCCCTCAAGGCGGGACAGAAGGAGCTGGAGTCCATGTCGGCGAAGATCACCGACAAGGCGGCGCTCGAGCAGGGCCTGGGCGTCCTCGAGAGGATCCAGGCCGCGGCACCCGCCGAGGTGAAGTCGGCGTGGGGTGACTTCGTGGAGTTCGTCAAGACCGCGGCCGCGGGCAACACCAGTGCCATGGCGGGCGCGATGGAGAAGATGCAGGCCGCCAGCACGAAGATCGCGACCCACGCGAAGTCGACCTGCGGCATCAACGTGTCCTGACGGGAGCGGACAGCCCGGCGACGACCCACCTGGCACCACCTACGGTGTGGCCATGCGAACCACCGGCAACCCCGCCCGGCGGTTCGCGGCTGCGCTCCTGCTCGCGCCGGCCGGCCTCGGGGCGTGCTCCTCCCCGGCGGAGCAGCCGTACTGCGACGCGCTGGTCTCGGCCCAGGCCGAGTGGAAGGACGCCGGCGCCTCGCTCGCCGACCCCGCCGCCGCCACCCGCTTCCTGCGCACCGTGACGCGTATCGAGCAGCAGGCGCCCGACGTGGTGCGCGCGGACTGGCAGGCGCTGCACCGCCTCTTCGCGAAGTTCACCGTCGCCGACCCCGACCTCGGGGCGCTGACGACACAGCTGAAGGGCTTCCAGACCTCCGCCAAGCGCATCGAGGCCCACGCCCGCGAGACGTGCGGCGTCGATCTCGGCAGCTAGGCCGGCGGGTCGTCCCGCACCCGCGTTGCGGCGCGCACCGGCGGATCGCTAGGTTCGGGCGGAGACAACACGCGAGACGTGACGAACGGCGGGGGCGCAAGGGCATCCCCGCGGGCAGCGAGGAGACCGAAGACCGTGGCGCTACCACCGCTCACCCCCGAGCAACGGGCCGCAGCACTCGAGAAGGCTGCCGCCGCACGACGGGAGCGGGCCGCGGTCAAGAACCGGCTCAAGTACTCCAGCGGCTCCCTCGCCGAGGTGCTCGAGGACGGTCGCACCGACGCGGTCATCGGCAAGATGAAGGTCACCGAGCTGCTCGAGTCGATGCCCGGTGTCGGACGCGTGCGCGCCAGGGCGATCATGGCCGAGGTGGGCATCGCCGAGTCGCGCCGGGTGCGGGGTCTCGGCGCCAACCAGGTCGCGGCGCTGCTGCGCCGCTTCGAGAAGCCGTGATGTCGGCTGACCCGACGCCCACCGCGACCACCCAGCACGCCGCACCCGAGAGCCCCGGGGCCCCCGAGAGCACTGCGACTCCTGAGAGCACGAGGGGCCCGCGTGGTCGGCTCACGGTGCTGGCCGGGCCTACGGCGGTCGGCAAGGGCACCATCGCGGCATACGTGCGCACGTACTTCCCGGGTGTCTGGTTCTCGGTGTCGATGACGACCCGCAAGCCCCGCCCGGGCGAGGTCGACGGCGTGCACTACCACTTCGTCGACGACACCGAGTTCGACCGCCTCGTCGAGGCGGGGGAGTTCCTCGAGCACGCCGTCGTGCACGGGTTCGCCAAGTACGGCACGCCGCGCGGGCC
>JABFXB010000413.1 GCA_013361975.1 Dermatophilaceae bacterium | reverse complement strand
GAGAGCCCGAGCCGCTTCCGCCAGCTCACCGCGCCGAGGTCCCGGGTCATCCGCGACTGGGACCCCGAGGACACCGCGGCCTGGGAGGCCGGCAACAAGAAGGTCGCCCGGCGCAACCTCGTCTGGTCCGTCGCGACGGAGCACGTCGGCTTCTCGATCTGGTCGATCTGGTCGGTCATGGTGCTCTTCATGCCGCAGGCCGTCTACGGCTTCACGGCGGCCGACAAGTTCTTCCTCGTCGCCGTGCCGACGCTCGTCGGAGCGGTGCTGCGCGTGCCGTACACGATGGCGACCGCGTTCTTCGGTGGCCGGAACTGGGCCATCTTCAGCGGTGTCGCCCTCCTCGTGCCGGCCGTGCTGACGTGGTGGCTCATGGTCAACCCGGGTCACTCGCTGGGCACGTTCATGGCGGTCGCCGCCCTCGCCGGCCTCGGCGGAGGCAACTTCGCCTCCTCGATGACGAACATCAACGCCTTCTACCCGCAGCGGATGAAGGGCTGGGCGCTCGGCCTCAACGCCGGCGGCGGCAACATCGGCGTGCCGGTCGTCCAGCTCGTCGGCCTGCTCGTCATCGCGACGCTGGGCAACCGCCGCCCCGAGGTCGTCTGCGCCGTCTACCTCGTGCTGCTCGCCGTCGCGAGCGTCGGCGCGGCCGTCTTCATGGACAACCTCGACCACCAGACCGCCAACCCCAAAGCGATGCTCGAGGTGCTGCGGCACGCCGACGCCTGGGTCATCTCGCTGCTCTACATCGGCACGTTCGGCTCGTTCATCGGCTTCGGCTTCGCCTTCGGCCAGGTGCTCAACCAGACCTTCCTCGCCGGCCTCACCGGCGGGGCCGCACCGACCCCTGCGCAGACGGCGGCGGCCAGCCTCCACGCCGCGCAGATCGCCTTCGTCGGGCCCCTGCTCGGTTCCGTCAGCCGGGTGTGGGGTGGCAAGCTCGCCGACCGCCGCGGCGGTGCGGCCGTCACCCTCTGGACGTTCGTCGGCATGGCCTGCGCCGGCGTGCTCGTGACCCTCGCGGCTCGCGCCGACGACGTCACCGCCGGGGCCGCCACCGGCCTGCAGCTGGCGGGACTCATCGGCGGGTTCGTGATGCTCTTCGTCCTCTCGGGCCTCGGGAACGGGTCGGTCTACAAGATGATCCCGGCCCTCTTCGAGGCCAAGGCCGCCTCGATCCCCGGTCCCACCGTCGAGCGGGCCGCCTGGTCGCGCTCGATGTCCGGGGCCCTCATCGGCATCGCCGGCGCCATCGGCGCCGTGGGCGGCGTGCTCATCAACCTGGGCCTGCGCGCCTCGTACCAGGGCGCTGCGAAGTCGGCCACCGCGGCCTTCATCGTCTTCACGCTCTTCTACGTCGGCGCCGCCGTCCTCACCAAGGTGCGCTACCGACGATGACCACCCAGACCACGACCGGCAGCCCCACCGTGCCGGCCCGCACGCTCGGAGGGAGCCACCCCTCCGAGCCGTCGGGGCAGCCGGAGCAGGTGGGCGTCGCGACGCACTGCGCGTACTGCGGCCTCCAGTGCGCGATGACCCTGACGGGGTCGTCGGCCGACGAGGTCACGGTCGCTCCGCGGCGCTTCCCGACCAACCGGGGCGGCCTGTGCCAGAAGGGCTGGACCAGCGCCGAGCTGCTCCGCACGCCCGGCCGCCTCACGACCCCGCTCGTCCGACGTGACGGCGAGCTCACCCCTGCGTCGTGGAACGAAGCGCTCGAGGTCGTCGCCGATGCCATCGTGCGGACCCAGGCGGCATACGGCAGGGACGCCGTCGCGGTGTTCGGCGGCGGTGGCCTGACGAACGAGAAGGCTTACCAGCTGGGCAAGTTCGCGCGGGTCGCCCTGCGCACCAGCCAGATCGACTACAACGGCCGCTGGTGCATGAGCTCGGCGGCCGCGGCAGGCATCCGCTGCTTCGGGCTCGACCGAGGGCTCCCCTTCCCGGTGACGGACATCGGCTCGGCGCACGCGGTGCTGCTGCTCGGCGCCAACCCGGCCGAGACGATGCCGCCGTTCCTCACGCACCTGGTGCGGGCCGCGGACGCCGGCGGGCTCATGGTCGCCGACCCGCGCCTGACTCCGACGGCAGCCAAGGCTGTCGACGGCGGGGGCCTGCACCTGCAGCTGCGGCCCGGAACGGACACCGCCCTCGCCCTCGGCATGATCCACCTCGCCGTCACCGAGGGGTACGCCGACCGCCGCTTCATCGCTGAGCGCACCACCGGCTTCGACGACTTCTGGCCGGTCGCGGCCCAGTGGCTGCCCGAGCGCGTCGAGCGCGTCACCGGCGTGTCGGTGACCACGCTGCGGGCGGCCGTCGCGGCCCTGGCCCGAGCCCGCGACACCGAGCGAGGCGCGTACGTGCTGTCGGCCCGCGGCAGCGAGCAGCACGCGAGCGGCACCGACACGGTCACGGCCTTCATCGCCCTCGCCCTCGCGCTCGGCCTCCCGGGCAACCCCGGCACGGGCTTCGGCACCATCACCGGCCAGGGCAACGGCCAGGGCGGGCGCGAACACGGCCAGAAGGCCGACCAGCTGCCCGGCTACCGAAAGATCGACGACCCCGCGGCCCGGGCCCACGTCGCCGCCGTCTGGGGCGTCGACCCGGAGTCGCTGCCCGGGCCGGGACGAAGCGCCTTCGAGCTGCTGTCCGCGCTGGGCACGGACGACGGCCCGCGCGTGCTCATGGTCCACGGCAGCAACCCCGTCGTGTCGGCCCCCGACGCCCGCGCCGTCGCCGAGCGGCTCGCTGCCCTCGACCTGCTCGTCGTGTCCGACTTCGTCCTCTCGGAGACGGCGGCGATCGCCGACGTCGTGCTCCCGGTGCTCCAGTGGGCCGAGGAGGAGGGCACGCTGACCAACCTCGAGGGTCGCGTGCTGCGCCGCCGGCGGGCGATCGCCGCGCCGGCCCAGTGCCGCAGCGAGCTCGACGTCTGGAGCGAGCTGGCGGCCCGGATCGGTTGCAGCACAGACTTCGCCACCGATCCGCGCGTCGTCTTCGAGGAGCTGCGCCGAGCCTCCGCGGGCGGTCCGGCCGACTACTCTGCCATCACCTGGGAACGACTCGACGCAGGCGAGAGCCTGCACTGGCCGTGCACCCCCGAGCGGCCCCAAGGCACCCCGCGACTGTTCCTCGACGCGTTCGCCACGCCCGACGGCCTCGCCCGCTTCGTGCCCGTCGACCACGTCGGGCCGGCCGAGGCCGACGACGCGGACTACCCGCTCGTCGCCACGACCGGGCGCGTGCTCCAGCACTACCAGTCCGGCGCGCAGACCCGGCTCGTCGCCGAGCTGTCGGCGGCCGCGGGCGCGATGTTCGTGCAGCTGCACCCCGACACCGCGGACGCCGCCGGCGTCGCGGATGGAGCCCTCGTCGACGTCGTCAGCCGGCGCGGCCGCACCCGGGCCGCCGTGCGCCTCGACGCCGACATGCGCACCGACGTCGTCTTCCTCCCGTTCCACTGGGCCGGGGACGCGCGGGCCAACTCGCTCACCCACGCCGCCCTCGACCCCACCAGCCGCATGCCCGAGTTCAAGGCGTGCGCCGTCCGCCTGGAGGCCGTCTCATGACCCCCACCCCCCGACGCGTGCTCGTCGTCGGCAACGGAATGGCGGGCGCCCGGCTCGCCGAGGAGATCCGGCACCGCGACCCCGACGCCACCCGCTTCGCGGTCACCGTCGTCGGCGAGGAGCCGCACGCCGCGTACAACCGCGTGCTGCTGTCGACCGTCGTGGCCGGTGGCATCACGCCCCGCGACACCCGCATCAAGCCGGAGGGCTGGTGGGCTGCGAGGCACGTCGACGTCGTCACCGGCGCCCGGGTCACGGCCGTCGACACGGCGGCACGGGTCGCCACCCTGACGGGCGCCGACGGTGCCGTGCGCACGTTGGCGTGGGACGAGCTGGTGCTCGCCACCGGAAGCACCGCCTTCGTCCCGCCGACCGACGGCCTGTATGCCGGCGCACCGGGTCCCGACGCCCCGCTCGCCGAGGGCGTGGTCGCCTTCCGCACGGTCGACGACTCGTCCCGCATCGTGGAGGCAGCCGAGTCCGCCTCCACCGCAGTGGTGCTCGGCGGCGGACTCCTCGGGCTCGAGGCTGCCCGCGGCCTCCTCGCCCGCGGCGTCGAGGTGACGATCGTGCACCCGCAGGACTTCCCGATGGACCGGCAGCTCGACGTCGACGGCGGCGCGGTCCTGACCCGGGTCGTGCGCGGCATCGGCGCCCGTCTCGTGCTCGGCCAGCTCGTCACCGCCCGCCACCCGGGGCGCCACGGGGAACCCGCCCACGTCGTGCTCAGCGACGGTTCGGCCGTCCCCGCCGACCTCGTCGTCGTCGCTGCCGGGGTGCGGCCCCGCACCGACCTGGCGGTGGCCATGGGCCTCGAGATCGACCGCGCTGTGGTCGTCGACGACCGTCTGTCGACGTCCGTCCCGCACGTGCACGCGATCGGCGAGTGCAGCCAGCACCGCGGCGAGGTGCCCGGTCTCGTGCAGCCCGGCTGGGACCAAGCGCGGGTGCTCGCCGACGTGCTGACCGGGTCCGACGCCGCCGCCACCTACGAGGGCACGAGCGTCCTCACCCGGCTCAAGGCCCACGACATCGACCTCGCGAGCATGGGCACCGTCGACGTCGACGTGCACGACCCCGGCCACGAGGTGCTCACCTTCACCGACCCCAGCCGAGGCCGCTACGCCAAGCTCGTGCTGCGCCAGGACCGTCTCGTCGGAGCCATCCTGCTCGGGGTCGGCGACGCCGCCGGCGCCCTCACCCAGCTCTACGACACGGGTGCCGCCGTCCCACGGGACCGGCTGGCCCT
>JABFXB010000029.1 GCA_013361975.1 Dermatophilaceae bacterium | reverse complement strand
CTCTTCCGTTTGCGGATGGTGGTGCTCATGGAGCTGCCGGAGGTCGCTCCGGCACTGCCGTTCATCCTCTCACTGAGCGCCCGCTCACCGAGCACGCCCGAGGCGTGACGCTCACCACCAGTGGCCTCCACCACGTCGGCGCGACCCCGCCGGCGTATGCCGTCAGGCCGGGTCGACCGTCGCCGTCTCGATGACGTGGAAGGCGGGCTCCTCGTACGGGTGGGCCCGGCGCAGGGCGGCCACGACGGCGCCGCGCAGCGACCGTTCGAGGACGACCTCGACCCGGTCCTCCGGGAGCCGCTCGAGGTCACCGGGCGTGCCGATGGTCGGGTGCGCCCCGGCGAGCGGGCGGAACTGGCCCGTGCCCCGCGTCAGGAACGCACACTCACGGTAGTCGCCGATGGCGCCGGCGCCCGCGGCGTGCACCGCCGCGAGGACGTCCTCGGTCGACTCGACGGGCGAGTAGAACACGAGGACGTCCAGCGGTGGTGTCATCGACCCTCGAACTGCGCCTTGCCCGGGCCGTGCTCGACGAACGAGCTCATGCCGATCTCGCGGTCCTTGGTGGCGAAGAGCGAGGCGAAGAGCATCCGCTCGATCTCGAGACCGCTCTCGAGGTCGACCTCGAGGCCGCGGTCGATGGCCTCCTTGGCCGCGCGGACGGCATATGACGCGGCGCCGACGAACGTGCCCGCCCACTCGCGGGCGGCGGTGTAGACGTCGGCCGCCGGGACGACCTTGTCGGCGAGGCCGATCGAGAGCGCCTCCTGGGCGTCGACGAAGCGGCCGCTGAAGATGATCTCCTTGGCGCGCGAGGCACCGACCAGGCGCGAGAGGCGCTGCGTGCCGCCCGCTCCCGGGATGATGCCGAGCAGGATCTCGGGCTGCCCCAGCTTGGCGTCGTCGGCCACGACGCGGAAGTCGCACGCGAGGGCGAGCTCGCAGCCACCGCCGAGGGCGTAGCCGGTGATGGCGGCGATGACCGGCTTGGGGATGCGCGCCACCGACGTGATCGAGCTCATGAGGGGTGCGGAGCGCTCGACCATGTCGGTGTACGACATCGTCTGCATCTCCTTGATGTCGGCGCCCGCCGCGAAGACGCGCTCGCCGCCGTAGACGATGACGGCCTTGACGTCGGTCCGGGCCGTCGCCTCGGCGGCGGCCTCGCGGATCTCCTCCTGCACCTGGACGTTGAGGGCGTTCATCTTCGGCCGGTCGAGGCGGATCGTGCCGACGCCGCCCTCGACCTCGAGCCTGACGAACTCGCCCATCAGGCGGTCGGGCCGGCGGGCGCGTCGTCGACGGGCAGCCAGGACTGGAAGAAGAAGCCGACGCTCTGGAGGATGTGGTTGACCGACAGCGGCACGAGGATCTCGAGGTCGGCGTTCGGCGTGATGACGTGCTCGGCCGAGACGACGAGGCTCTCCTGGACGAGCGAGAGCTTGACGATGTTGAGCTGCATCGTGAGGTCGTTGCAGCGGGCGATGCGCTCGTTGCGGTCGGGCGAGACGGGCTCGGCGAGCTGCCACTGACCGAAGAAGCGGACCAGGGCGAGGTCGCCCTCCGCGACACGGGCGAAGAGCGTCGTGCTGGCGCCCTCGTCGTCGACGATGGCGAACTCGAGGTCGCCGTCCCCGTCGACGGACGCCTCGATGCCGAGGCCCTTCAGCACCTCGAGGATGCGGTCGCGCACGGGGGTGTCGCTGGCAGGGGCGTTGTCGGGCCCCGCGTCGGGAGCGCTCGGCATGAAGTTGGGCAGCGAAGTCGGATCGGTCATGCGCCAACCGTAACGAGCGCACGCGGCGAGGTCGATCCGGACCGGACGCCACGGGCACGCTGGGCCGCGCGGAGCGTCGGGTCTGCCCGCCTTGGTCCTGCCCCTACGCTCGGATGCATGTGCCCGCCCCCGACCGCGACGCCCGACCTCCCACCGGAGCTCGGCGCCCGGCTCACCGACGGCGGCGCCCAGTTCTCCGTCTACGCCGGCCACGCCCGCTCGGTGGAGGTGTGCCTCTTCGACGAGCTGGCCGACGGGACGACCGCCGAGCGCCGGGTGAGGCTCCGGCACCGCGCCCACGGGACGTGGTTCGACACCGTTCCCGGCATCGGCGCGGGCCAGCGCTACGCCTTCCGTGTCGACGGCGAGTGGGACCCTGACCGGTCCCTGCTGCACAACCCCGCCAAGCTGCTCCTCGACCCGTACGCGCGAGCCATCGAGGGCGAGGTCAGCCTCGACCCCGCGGTGTACGGGCACCACGTCGGCCCCGACCTGCGGGGCGACCTCTGGGTGCGCGACGACCGCGACTCGGCGCCGCACCTGCCGCGCTGCGTCATCGTCGACGACGAGTTCGACTGGGGCACAGACGCGTTCCCGCGCACGTCGCTGACCGAGACGCTCATCTACGAGGTGCACGTCAAGAACGCGACGAAGCTGCACCCCGGCGTCCCGGACGAGCTCCGGGGCACGTATGCCGGCCTCGCCCATCCCTCGTTCGTCGACCACCTGCTTCGGCTCGGTGTCACCGCGGTCGAGCTGCTGCCGGTGCACACGTTCACCCACGAGCCCGACCTCGTGCTGCGCGGCCTCAGCAACCACTGGGGCTACAACACCCTCGGCTTCTTCGCGCCGCACGCGCCCTACGCCGCAGCGGGCGATCCCCAGGGCGTCGTCGACGAGTTCAAGGGCATGGTCAAGGCCCTGCACGCGGCCGGCATCGAGGTGCTGCTCGACGTCGTCTACAACCACACCGCCGAGAACTCCCGCGACGGCATGATGCTCTCGTGGCGCGGCCTCGACCAGCGCGCCTACTACCGCGTCGACGCCCGCGGCCGCGACATCGACGTCACCGGCTGCGGCAACACGCTCGACCTCACCCACCCGGTCGTGGCCCGCATGGTGCTCGACTCACTGCGCTACTGGGTGCAGGAGTGCCACGTCGACGGCTTCCGCTTCGACCTCGCCGTCGCGCTCGGTCGCGGCAAGGACGACGGCTACGACCGTGACCACCCCTTCCTCGTGGCCCTGCGCACCGACCCGGTGCTGTCGCGCGCCAAGCTCGTCGCGGAGCCCTGGGACCTCGGCATCCACGGCTGGCGCACCGGGCAGTTCCCGCCGCCGTTCTCGGAGTGGAACGACCGCTACCGCGACACCGCCCGCACGTTCTGGCTGCGCGACCTCGCGGCCTCCGCCTCGGGCGGCGTCGGCCATGGCGTGCGCGAGCTCGCCACCCGGCTGGCCGGGTCGCAGGACCTCTTCGACAGCCACGACCGCGGCACCATCGCGTCGGTCAACTTCGTGACCGCCCACGACGGCTTCACGCTCGCCGACCTCACGGCATACGACACGAAGCACAACGGAGCCAACGGCCACGGGGGCACCGACGGCTCGAACGACAACCGGTCGTGGAACCACGGCGTCGAGGGTCGCACCGACGACCCCGACATCGTCGGGGCGCGGCGCCGGTCGATCCGCAACCTGCTGGGCACGCTGCTGCTGTCGACCGGCGTGCCCATGCTCAACGCGGGCGATGAGCTGGGCCGCAGCCAGCGCGGCAACAACAACCCGTACTCCCAGGACAACGAGATCAGCTGGATGCGCTGGGACCTCGAGCCGTGGCAGGAGGACCTGCTCGAGACGACCCGCCACCTCGTGCGGCTGCGTCGCGACCACCCCGTACTGCGGCAGCGGGAGTTCTTCTCCGGCAGGCCGATCCACGAGGGCGGGTCGACCGACCTGGCCTGGTTCGCGGCCGACGGCGAGCTCATGGGCCACCGGTGGGACGGCCCTGCCGTCGACGTGCTGCAGGCCCTCTACAACGGCGCCTGGTTCTCCCAGCAGTCGGTGCTCGTCGTCGTCAACGGGTCGGCGCGCAAGACCGAGGTCGCCCTCCCCGACGCACCCGGTGTGACGGCATACCAGCTGCTCTGGGACAGCTCCGACGAGCGCCCGTCAGCTCCCGGGGAGCCGGTGCTGGCGAGCACGGTCGTCACCATGGACGCCGCCTCGATGCGCGTCTGGTGCTCCGTCGCCCCCGACTGACCCCGCCCAACGGCATACGCGAGGAGCGCAGGCCCCCACGGGACCCGCGCTCCTCGACGTGCGTCGGACGCGTCAGGCGTTGCGCGCGAGTCCCAGCTCGGCGGCGCTGGCGAGCGCGGGGTGCTTCGGCACGACGCGGACGCTGTAGCCGAACGACCCCGTGCGGCGCAGCGGCTGCGACCCGGCGAACTGATGGCGGCCGTCCTCGTAGGACTCGACGAGCCGCAGCGGGGCGACCTCCATGCCCCACAGCTCATCGACGTCGTTGACGTGGCCGTGGACGAGCTGGACGTCGACGTCGTCGGGCGTCAGGCCGTCGAGCGAGACGTAGGCGCGCAGGTCGAGGACGTCGCCGATCTGCGGCGAGTCAGACAGTCCCGAGGGCTCGACGTGCTCGACCTTGACCTTCGGCCACGAGGCGCGGATCTTCGCCTTGTAGGCCGCGAGGTCCTTGGCGCCGGCGAAGTCCGAGGCGATGACCGAACGGCCCGCGCCCGCGGCCGGGCTGTAGAGCTGCCCGGTGTAGTCCTGCACCATGCGGCTCGCGAGCACCTTGGGGCCGAGCGTCCTGAGGGTGTGGGTCATCATCGCGATCCAGCCCTGCGGCAGCCCGGCGGCGTCGCGGTCGTAGAACTTCGCGGCGACGTCGTTCTCGATGAGGTCGTAGAGCGCTGCCGCCTCGATGTCGTCACGGCGCTCGGGGTCCTCGACGCCGTCGGCGGTCGGGATGGCCCAGCCGTTGCGGCCGTCGAACCACTC
Source organism: Dermatophilaceae bacterium (assembly GCA_013361975.1). GTDB lineage: Bacteria > Actinomycetota > Actinomycetes > Actinomycetales > Dermatophilaceae > Terrabacter. Next base: position 30 of record JABFXB010000029.1, on the reverse strand, counting down.
GTCCCACCAGCCGTCGAGGATGGAGAGGTT
>JABFXB010000044.1 GCA_013361975.1 Dermatophilaceae bacterium | reverse complement strand
CTGCGCGTACCGCACTGGAGCGCGGCGACGTGGACCTCGTTCTACCTTTCGTCCCCGTCGACGGCGAGGACGAGGTGCGCAACATGTTCGATGCCGTGCTCCCTGTTCGAGCCCTGGGTGAGGAACCCCGCGGCGTCGCGGACCGGCTGTTCTTCGAAACCGTGGTCCGAGTTCACCGCACTGGCGAAGGTGCGCCCTTCACAGGGCTCAAACCGGCCGGCCTCGACGTGGGTCCCGTGATTCCGCTCGCCGAGCGCGCGGTCAGCACGGGATCCTCCACCGAGGTGGCCGACTACCTTTGCGGGGTCCTTCGCGATCAGCTCACGCACCGGCTCGGCGAGGTGAAGGCGCTCGCAGTCTCGAAAGACGTGTCCGTCACCCATGCCCGCGCCTGGGTCGAGGCGATGTTGGGCTTCCAGGTGTTCAGCCACCGCGTGCTGACCGCTCTCACCGCCTCCCCGCCCGGGGACACGGAGCACTCGCACGCCCACCGGGCTGCTTGACCGCAGGCCTGCCGTTTCGTTGCGCTCAGGCTGTCAGAGCCCGGCTTCGGCCCGGGCCGGGCATGAAGACGGGCCCCGACCTGCGTGAACAGATCGGGGCCCGATCGGTCGGGCTGACAGGATTTGAACCTGCGACCCCTTGACCCCCAGTCAAGTGCGCTACCAAGCTGCGCCACAGCCCGTCTGCCCCGTGGGGCGAACGAGACGAAACCTTAGCGCACCGTGTGCCGCTCGTCCCAATCGACCCACCCGGGCCGGTCGGCGTCAGCGGCGGCGCTTCTCGCGCACCCGGACGGAGACCTCGATGGGCGTGCCCTCGAACCCGAACTGCTCGCGCAGCCTGCGCTCGATGAAGCGCCGGTAGCCGGCCTCGATGAAGCCGGAGGCGAAGACCACGAAGCGCGGCGGGCGGGTCGAGGCCTGCGTCGCGAAGAGGATGCGCGGCTGCTTGCCGCCCCGGATCGGGTGCGGGTGCGCTGCGACGATCTCGCCGAGGAACGCGTTCAGACGGGCCGTCGGGATGCGGGTGTCCCAGGACTCGAGCGCCGTCTCGATGGCGGGGACGAGGCGGTCCATGTGCCGACCGGTGCGCGCCGACACGTTGACGCGCGGAGCCCACGGCACCTGCACGAGCTCCTTCTCGATCTCCCGCTCGAGGTAGTAGCGACGCTCCTCGTCGAGGGTGTCCCACTTGTTGTACGCGATGACGAGGGCTCGGCCGGCGTCGATGACCTGCTGAACGACGCGGATGTCCTGCTCGGCGATCGGCTGCTCGGCGTCGATGAGGACGACGGCCACCTCCGCCTTCTCCAGGGCGGTCTGGGTGCGCAGCGACGCGTAGAAGTCGGCGCCGCGGGACTGGTGCACGCGACGCCTGATGCCGGCGGTGTCGACGAACCGCCAGGTCTTGCCGCCGAGCTCGATCATCTCGTCGACCGGGTCGCGGGTGGTGCCCGCGACGTTGTCGACGACGACGCGCTCGGACCCGGCGAGGCGGTTGAGCAGGCTGGACTTGCCGACGTTGGGGCGGCCGATGAGGGCCACGCGGCGCGGCCCACCCTGGGCGTACGCGCCGTGTGCCGACACGTCGGGCAGCACCTCGAGCACGGCGTCGAGCGCGTCACCGCTGCCGCGGCCGTGCGCCGCCGACACCGGCCACGGCTGTCCGAGCCCGAGGCTCCACAGCATGGCGGCGTCGGCCTCGCCGCGCTCGTCGTCGACCTTGTTGGCGACGAGGACGACCGGCTTGCCGGAGCGGCGCAGCAGCTTGACGACCGCCTCGTCGTCATCGGTCGCCCCGACCGTCGAGTCGACGACGAACATGACGACGTCGGCGAGGTCGATCGCGATCTCGGCCTGCTCGGCGACGCGCAGGTGGATGCCGGTGGCGTCAGCCTCCCAGCCGCCCGTGTCGACGATGGTGAAGCGGCGACCTCCCCACTCGGCCTCGTACGACACGCGGTCGCGGGTGACGCCGGGCACGTCCTCGACGACGGCCTCGCGGCGGCGCAGGATGCGGTTGACCAGGCTCGACTTGCCGACGTTCGGTCGGCCGACGACTGCCACGACAGGCAGCGGACCCTGGTCGGCTGCGCCGGCGGCATATGCCCCCTCGGCGTCGAGCAGCGCCTGGTCCTCGGGGCTCAGCTCGAAGTCGTCGAGCCCCGCGCGCAGCGCGCGCTCCACGGAGGCGTCGTCGACGCCGGGGTCGGTGGTCGAGATCGGAGCGCCCTCGTCGATGGGGCGGGCGGTCTCGTCAGTCACGGTGTCCTCGAATCAGTGAACGTCTGTTGACGGACCATTCTCCACCCGCGAGCGGCGCACGTGTGACGCGAGGGCGTCCCGCAGCTGCTCGCTGGCCAGGCGGAGGCGGTCGCGACCAGGCGCTGCAGGGTCGACGGCGAGCTGGAAGGGCTCGCCGAAGTCGACGACGAGGCGCGACCGCAAGGAAGGCCAGTCCTCCTTGCCGGCACCGGGCACACGCGTGCCCATGACGGCCACGGGCACGATCCGGGCGTCGGTGCGCAGCGCGATCCAAGCGGCGCCGGAGTTGATCTGCTCGACCTCGCCGGAGCCGCGGTTGCCCTCGGGGAAGATGCCCACCGCTCCCCCGCGCTCGAGCACGGCCGTGGCGGCGGCCAGGGCCGCACGGTCGCCGACGCTGCGGTCGATCGGGATCTGCCCGACGTTGCGGATGGTCCACCCGAAGAAGCCCGAGAACGCCTCCTGCTTGACGAGGAAGCTCACCGGGCGGGGCGCGAGCCCGAAGACGAGCGGCCCGTCGAGGAACGCGGCGTGGTTCGCGACCAGGATGACGGGCCCGCTGAGGGGCACGCGCTCGGGGTGCAGCGCGGCGCCACGGTAGAGGGTGCTGAAGATGAACTTGCCGATCGGGCGGCCGATCCGGGCCCGGCTCGGGTGGGGAGCGACCGGCTGGCTCACGCGCGGGCCGCCTCGACCACCTGGAGCACCGCCTCGACCGAGCCCTCGAAGTCGAGGTCGGACGTGTCGATGGTCGTCACACCGTCGGCCGCGACGGTGAACTCCGACACCGCGGAGTCGGCCTTGTCGCGGTCGACGATCTGCGACCGGGTCGCCGCGACCGAGTCGGCGTCGGCCGCGCCGTGCAGCTCCTTCGAGCGTCGGGCGAGGCGCGCCTCCTCCGAGGCCGTGAGCAGGATGCGCACGGGGGCGTCCGGAGCCACCACGGTCGTGATGTCGCGGCCCTCGGCGACGACGCCGCCGGTGGCGCGGCCCGCGTCGGAGATGAGCCGTCGCTGGAGCAGCCTCAGGATCTCGCGGACCGGGATCACCGCCGCCACGGCGGAGACGTTGGTCGAGATGCGCGTCTCGCGGATCGCGGCGGAGACGTCGGTGCCGTCGACCAGGACGGTGGGGTGGTCGGGGTCGGTGCCGATCGAGAGCGGGAACCGCTCGGCGGCAGCCGTGACGGCATCACCGTCCGTCAGGTCGACCCCCTCGTGCAGGCACCACCAGGTGAGTGCGCGGTACATCGCACCGGTGTCGAGGAAGCCGTAGCCGAGAGAGCGCGCGACCTGCTTGCTGACGCTGGACTTGCCCGATCCTGAAGGGCCGTCGACGGCGATGACGAAACCGGACAGGTGCTCCTCGGGGCTCTCAGGCATGCGCCCGAGGATAGTGCCTCGCCGTCGGTCGCCCGGTGGGTGCCTGCGGTCCCGAAGTCAGTCGTGCAGTCTCCAGCCGAGGCGCGTGAGCTCGGCCCGCAGGGGCTCCACCGAGGCCGGCACCACCGAGAGCTCGGCCACACCGACGGCCTGGCCGAGCCCGTGCTCGAGGTGGAGGTCCTCGAGGTTGATGCCGGCGTGGCCCATGTCGCCGAACAGGCGTCCGAGCGAGCCGGGCTCGTCGGGGACGATGACCGACACGACCTCGTATGCCGCCGGGGCAGCGCCGTGCTTGCCGGGGATGCGCGCGTGGCCGAGGTTCCCGGCCTCGAGCACCCGGCTCAGCGTGCCGAGCGAGCCCTCACCGCCCGCGTCGACGAGGGCGTCGAGGGCAGCCACGACGTCGTCGACCTGGTCGCGCACCTGACGCAGCACGTCGCGTACGGCGGGCGCGTTGCCGGCGAGGATCTGGGTCCAGAGCCGCGGGTCGCTGGCGGCGATGCGGGTCACGTCGCGCAGCCCCTGCCCGGCGAGGCCGACGGCGGACTCGGGCAGCTCGCGTAGGCAGGCCGCGACGATGCTCGCCGCGAGCTGCGGCACGTGCGACACGGCGGCCACGGCCTCGTCGTGCTCGTGGGCGGGCATGATCCGGACGGCGCTGCCGACGGCTGTGGCGATCTCGCGCACCCGCTTGATGGCCGCGTCGGTGGAGCCCTCGTGGGGCACGACCACCCAGGCGCGGCCGTCGAAGAGGTCGCCGCGCGCCGCGGCCGTGCCGGAACGCTCGCGGCCGGCCATCGGGTGCGAGCCGACGTAGCGGCTGGAGTCGGCGCCCGAGTCGAGCACGTCGACGAGCACGGCCTCCTTGACCGAGGCGACGTCGGTGACCACGGCGTCGGGCCACCGGCCGAGCGCGGCGACGACCGCCTTGGCCGCCACGTCGGGCGGCGCCGCGACGACCACGACGTCGGGGGCGCCGGTGACCTCATCGGTGACCTCGTCGGCGATCTCACCGGCGCGCAGGTCGCGCGCCAGCCGGACGGCCGTCGGCGACGGGTCTTCGAGCGACACCCGGAAGCCGTTGTCGGACAGGGCGATTCCGAGGCTGGCGCCGATGAGGCCAACCCCGACGATGCGGACGTGCGTGGTCACCCCGTCAGCGTAGCGACGCCGTCACGCCGCCGACGGG
>JABFXB010000075.1 GCA_013361975.1 Dermatophilaceae bacterium | reverse complement strand
CTGCTCACGCGCCTCATCATCGACTCGTACCTGTCGCTCGCCGCCGCGGTGCGGTCCGCGCACGACGCCGTCGACCCCGATGACCTCGGCGGACGCTGGGACGCCCTCGGCCGGGCGCTGCGAGCCTGGGCGCTCGAGCACCCGCACGACTTCGCGCTCATCTACGGCTCGCCGGTGCCTGACTACGAGGCGCCCTCGGACCGCACCACCGAGCCGGGCACGGCGGTGATGGCTCTCCTCGTGACCCTGCTCGAGGACGCCCGCAGGGCCGGCCGTGTGCCCCATGCCAGCTCGCTGGGCATCCCCACCGCCGAGGCCGTGGCTGCCCTGGCCCCGCTTCTCGAGGACCCGATGTTCGCCGGCACCGCCATCCCACCGGCGATGCTGGCGCAGGGCATCGCGGCGTGGACGTTGCTCCTCGGAGCGGTCACGAGCGAGGTCTTCGCGCAGCTCGGCCCGCTGCCCGACGCCCCCGCACTCTTCGAGACGCTGCTCGCCGCGTCACGCAACCTGGTGGTCACCCGCGTTCCCGCGGACTAGTCCCCACGACCCGTCGATGCCGCGCACCTGAGCCACACGCGTGGAGCGTCCACATCTGTCCACAGCGTTCTCCACAGCTGTGTGCACAGCGTGACCTTCCCGTGACCCACGACCTCGGACGCACGGCGACATGGCACAGGGACGCGTTGTCCACCGGTTGTGGAAAACTCTGTGGAAGCGGAGCCGTCCTCCACGCACAGGTGACTAGTCATCAAGCCCTGCAAAGCGGACATATGGCGTCCGCTCCTCCACACCGACCTGTGGACAGGTGTGGACGACGCCGCCGGCGCTGCGGACAAACCCGACACCCGCTGTGGGGACGCTGTGCAGCGCCGCGCCCCGTCCACAACCACCATCTGGGGCGACTGTCCTGCGCCCACACCTCGTGCACACCCGCTTCGATGCGCTGACCTGCCCCGACGCCGGTTGTCCACAGGATCCACAGCACCTATGACTATGACGAGACCCAAAGTCGAGGAGATGAGCCCCGACAACGAGGGTCAGGGCGAGCGCTCACGGACCCGGCAGGACGGGGGATCTGGACCTGTCTGGTCATTCGGGGAGTGTCTGTGGTGTCAGTCACCGGCAGGCACTAGTGTCTGAGCCCCAATGACCTTCCCCGTCGAAGTGAGTGCACCGTGAAGTTTCGGGTTGAGCGAGACGTCCTGGCCGAGGCCGTGACCTGGGTGGCGCGCGGTCTCCCCGCCCGCCCGCCGGTCCCCGTGCTCGCAGGCGTGCTCGTCGACGCGAACGAGGACGGCACCCTGACGCTCTCGGCCTTCGACTACGAGGTGTCCGCGCGCATCACCGTGCCGGCCGACGTCGCGGAGTCCGGGCAGGTGCTCGTGCTCGGACGCCTGCTCGCCGACATCTCGCGCAACCTGCCCAACAAGCCGATCGACGTGAGCACCGACGGCACCAAGGTCAACGTCGCGTGCGGCTCGTCGCGCTTCGCCCTTCGCGAGATGCCAGTCGCCGACTACCCGACGCTTCCAGCCGCGCCCGAGACGAGCGGCACCATCGCCGGCGACGTCTTCACGCAGGCCGTGGCCCAGGTCTCCGTCGCCGCCGACAAGGGCGACACCCTGCCGATCCTCACGGGCGTGCGCATGGAGATCGACGGCGACAAGGTGACCCTCCTCGCCACCGACCGCTACCGCCTCGCGATGCGCGAGCTCACCTGGAGCCCCGCGGCCACCGACGCCAGCCACGTCGCGCTGATCCCGGCGCGCCAGCTCTCCGACACGGCCCGGGCCCTCGGCGCCTCCGGCTCGGTCGAGCTCGCCCTCGGCCAGGGCGGTGACGGCCTCATCGGCTTCGAGGCGGGGCAGCGTCGCGCGACGACCCGCCTGCTCGACGGTGAGTACCCCAAGGTCACCTCGATCTTCCCGACCTCCGTCGACACCGAGGCCGTCGTCGAGACCGCCGCGCTCGAGGAAGCGGTCAAGCGTGTTGCGCTCGTCGCCGAGCGCAACACGCCGGTGCTGCTGAAGTTCACCGACGGCCAGGTCGCCATCGAGGCCGGCACCGGCGACGACGCGCAGGCGTCCGAGGCGGTCGAGGCGACCCTCAACGGTCCCGAGATCCAGATCGCCTTCAACCCCCAGTTCCTGCTCGACGGTCTGCACGCCGTCGGCACCGCCTGGAGCCGGCTCAGCTTCACCCAGCCCAGCCGGCCCGCCGTGCTGACCGGGCAGGCCGAGGCCGACTCCGAGCCCGACAGCAGCTACCGCTACGTCCTCATGCCGGTGCGCTTCGCCAGCTGAGCCGTGGCGAGGCGTCACGGCTCGCGTACCGGTGCGCCAGCGCGCCGACCCACGCCGCCGGATGCCGCACGCCAGGCGTAGCCTCGAACCGCGCCACCTGATCGACCCCCCCCTGTCCTCCCGTCAGAAAGGCTCGCGACATGCAGCTCGGTCTCATCGGTCTAGGCAAGATGGGTGGCAACATGCGGGAGCGGTTGCGCCGCGCCGGTCACGAGGTCGTCGGCTTCGACTTCAACCCCGACGTGCGCGACGTCGCCTCGCTCCCTGAGCTCGTCCAGGCGCTCGAGGCGCCCCGCGTCGTGTGGGTCATGGTCCCGGCCGGTGACCCGACCCGGCAGACGGTCGCCGAGCTCGGCGACCTGCTCGAAGCGGGCGACCTCGTCATCGACGGCGGCAACTCCCGCTTCACCGACGACTTCGAGAACGCCAAGCTGCTCGGCGAGAAGCAGATCGGCTACGTCGACTGCGGCGTGAGCGGCGGCATCTGGGGCCTCGACAACGGCTACGGCCTCATGTGCGGCGGCGACGAGAAGTGGGTCGAGAAGGCGATGCCGATCTTCGACTCGCTGCGCCCCGAGGGGCCGCGCGAGGAGGGCTTCGTCCACGCGGGCGAGGTCGGCGCGGGGCACTACACGAAGATGGTCCACAACGGCATCGAGTACGGCCTCATGCACGCGTACGCCGAGGGCTACGAGCTGCTCGAGAAGAAGGACATCGTCAAGGACGTCCCCGGCGCCTTCAAGGCGTGGAGCCGCGGCACCGTCGTGCGCTCGTGGCTGCTCGACCTCATGGTCAAGGCCCTCGAGGACAACCCCCACCTCGATGACGTGTCCGACTACACCAACGACTCCGGCGAGGGCCGCTGGACCGTCGAGGAGGCCATCGCGCTCGGCGTGCCGATGCCGGTCATCTCGGCGTCGCTCTTCGCGCGCTTCGCCTCCCGGCAGCCGAGCTCGCCGACGATGCAGGCCGTCGCCGCGCTGCGCGGCCAGTTCGGCGGGCACCAGGTCATGAGCATCGCCGAGGGCGAGGAGCTGCGCCGCAAGACGGGCGACGAGGGCTCGACGCACCCGGCGCCCGCCCCCGAGCAGGCAGGCCCGGCCGGCCACGACGCCGCGAACGCCGGACCGTCTTCGGGCACCGGCTCCACCGGTGGCGGCGCCCCGGGCGGCGGCCCGACGTCGGGCGCCGACGACACCCAGTCCTGACTCCCCTGTCGTCCCGTGGTGCGGCCGGGAGCCCTGAGGAAGCACTGAGGAAGCCATGAGGAAGCCATGAGCGACCCGGCGCCCGGCCCCACCACCTTCGAGAACCAGCCATCCTGACGTGCACGTCCGCCACCTGACCCTCAAGGACTTCCGCAGCTACCCGAGCGCCGAGCTCGCGCTGGCGCCCGGAGTCACGACGCTCGTCGGCCTGAACGGGCAGGGCAAGACGAACCTCGTCGAGGCGGTCGGCTACCTCGCCACGCTCGGCTCCCACCGCGTGGCGACCGACCAGCCCCTCGTGCGCTTCGGTGCAGCCCAGGCCATCGTGCGCGGTGCCATCGTGCGCGACGAGCGCGAGACGATGGTCGAGCTCGAGATCACCCCGGGCCGCGCGAACCGGGCCCGGCTCGGCCGATCTCCCGTCCCACGTCCGCGCGACGTGCTCGGCACGGTCCGCACGGTGCTCTTCGCGCCCGAGGACCTCGCCCTGGTCAAGGGTGACCCGTCCGAGCGGCGCCGGTTCCTCGACGAGCTGCTCGTGCAGCGCCAGCCGCGCTGGTCGGGGGTGCGCTCCGACTACGACAAGATCCTCAAGCAGCGCAACGCCCTGCTGAAATCGGCGGCCCCGGTGCTGCGCAAGGGCGCCCGCCGCCAACCGCGCGCCGGTGACCCGCCGCTCGACGAGGCGCGCGAGTCGGCGCTGCACACGCTCGTCGTCTGGAACGACCACCTGTCGACGGTCGGCTCGCAGCTCGTCTACGCGCGCCTGCGACTGCTGCGCGACCTCGTGCCGGACCTGTCCGAGTGCTACGACGCGGTCAGCGCCGCCGCCTCGAACGCCCGCGCGACGTACCGCAGCTCGCTGCACGAGGACCTCGCCAAGCGCCTCGCCGAGGGCGAGGTGCCCGAGATCGACGAGCTGCGCGCCGGCATGCTCGACACCCTGGAGCAGGTGCGCCCCAACGAGATCGAGCGCGGCATCACCCTCGTCGGCCCGCACCGGGACGACCTCGTCCTGTCGCTCGGCGACCTGCCCGCCAAGGGCTACGCCAGCCACGGCGAGTCGTGGAGCTTCGCGCTGGGGCTCAAGCTGGCGGCATACCGGCTGCTGCGGCGCGACCTCGGTGACGACCCCGTGCTCGTGCTCGACGACGTCTTCGCGGAGCTCGACTCCGGCCGACGTGAGCGGCTGGCCGCGCTCATCGCCGACTGCGAGCAGGTGCTCATCACCGCGGCCGTCGGCGCCGACGTGCCCGACGTCCTGCGCGAGAGCGGCACCACGTATGCCGTCGTGCTCGGTCAGGTCGGCCCGGTCGAGGGTGCCGCCGAGGGTCAGGATGGCGCGGAGGGCGC
>JABFXB010000170.1 GCA_013361975.1 Dermatophilaceae bacterium | reverse complement strand
AGCCGCATGAGCAGGGCGGTGAGCGGCGTGCGCAGCTGGTGGGAGGCGTCGGCGGCGAAGTCGCGCTCGGCGGCGAGCGACTTCGTCATGTCGTGCGCGCGGCGCGTCATGACGCCCGACACGTGCTCGATCTCGTCGATCTCGGAGTGGACGGGGGTGAGGCGCGCCTCGCCCGCGGCGAAACGGGTGGCGAGGTCGACGAGCTCCTTGGAGGAGCGCTCGACGCGGGCGCGGGAGCCCAGCGTCACGAGGTATGCCGTCACGCCGCCGACCGCGCCGACGGCCAGCATCACCGCGCCGAAGCGGGCGACCCCCGTGGAGGGGTCGGAGGCCAGCCACTCGGTGACGACGTCACGGCGGCTGGAGACGACGAAGGCGACGACGGCGGTGGCGAGCAGCACGCAGACGCCGGCGCAGACCGCCGCGACCACGAGCGCCATCCGGTCGAGCATGCGCCTCACGGTCAGTCGGCCTGGGGTCGCTCGAAACGGAAGCCGACGCCACGCACCGTGGCGATGTACTGGGGCGACGTCGCGTCGTCGCCGAGCTTTCGGCGCAGCACCGAGATGTGCATGTCGAGGGTCTTGGTCGACCCGAACCACGCGGTGTCCCAGATCTCACGCATCAGCTGCTCGCGCGAGACGACCTTGCCCTGCTCGCGCACGAGGACGCGCAGCAGGTCGAACTCCTTGGCGGTCAGCTGAAGCTCCTCGCCCTTGAACCAGGCGCGCCGGCCGTCCGAGTCGATGCGCACCAGCTCGCCGGAGGCCACGACCTCGGTGGGCGTGCGCCGCAGCAGCGCCCGCACGCGCGCCAGCAGCTCGGCGAGCCGGAACGGCTTGGTGACGTAGTCGTCGGCGCCGGCGTCGAGCCCGACCACGGTGTCGACCTCGTCGGCGCGGGCCGTGAGGATGAGCACCGGGATGGTGCGCCCCTCGGCGCGGATGCGGCGGCAGACCTCCAGCCCGTCGATCCGCGGCAGGCCGAGGTCGAGCAGCACGAGGTCGGGGTTCTCCTTGGCTCCGTCGAGGGCGGCCGCGCCGTCCTCGCGCACGTCGACGTCGTAGCCCTCGCGCCGCAGCGCGCGTGCCAGCGGCTCGGAGATGGCTGGGTCGTCCTCAGCCAGGAGCACTCGGGTCATGTCACCGTCCTCAGGATCTGCCGGCGTGGGGGCGCACCGACCGACGTGAGCCTATCGACAATGGCCCGATTTGCACCCCCGGGCGCCCGCGACACGGGACCGGCACCGCGGGAGGGCCGCCCGCCGGTTCAGCGTCCCGGCCAGACGGGCTTGCGCTTCTCGGCGAAGGCCGCCACGCCCTCGCGCCGGTCGCCGGAGAACGCGGTCGCCCGCCAGCAGCCGTCCTCGATCTCGAGGCCAGCCGCGAGGTCGACGTCGGCTCCGAGGCGCATCGCGCGCTTGGCGTTGCGCAGCCCGACGGGCGAGTTGGCGGCGATGGTGCGGGCGATCTCGAGCGCACGGGCGCGGGCAGTGCCGGAGGGGACGACCTCGTCGACCGCGCCGAGCTCGAGCGCCTCACGGGCCGGGAGCCGCGCGGCCGTGAAGATCGACCGGGCGGCGCGCGACCACCCGACCCGCCGCACCAGCAGCTGCGTGCCGCCGCCGCCGGGGATGACGCCGACACTCACCTCGGGCAGGCCGACCACTGCCCCGTCGCCCGCCACGACCAGATCGCACGAGAGTGCGAGCTCGAACCCCCCGCCGAGGGCGAAGCCGTCGACCGCGGCGATGGCGGGGACCGGCAGGTCGAGGACGCCGCCGTATGCCGCGCGCGCCACCGGACGCTGCTGCATGAGTTCCGCGTCGGTGAAGGAGTTGCGCTCCTTGAGGTCGGCGCCGACGCAGAAGGCCTTCGCGTGGCTCGACGTCAGCACGACGCAGCGCACCGACTCGTCGGCGGCGACCTGCGCCGTCGCGGCAGTGATCGCACTGGCCATGGCGGTCGAGACCGCGTTCATGGCCTCGGGCCGGTCGAGCACGATCTCGGCCACGTGGGCCAGCTCAGGCTCCTCGAAGCGCTCCACGCGTACCAGAGCGGCGTCGCCCGCCCCGTCCTCGGGGGCTGCAGCGGGGGTCTCGGCTGCGGACGGCGTTGACGGCATACGTCGGTCTCCTTCGAGGGTCACGCGTCGCTGCGTGACCCGGCTCGCTGGGTGGGCTGGCTGTGCTGGCTGGCGTCGGGCGCGGAGGGGCTCGAGGCCTGGCGACGGCCCGTGGTCGCGGCGCGGCGCAGCAGCGACGGCGTGACGGGCCCGACGCCCCGGAGGATGCGCCGCCGCTGACCGGTCAGCTCGAAGCCCGAGAGGGCCGCCAGCTCGCGGGCCATCGTCGCGTCGACGAGCACCGTGCCCGCCTGGGCGACGGCGGTCAGGCGTGAGGCCCGGTTGACGGTGGTGCCGAAGACGTCGCCGAGCCGGGAGATGATCGGGCCGCGCGCCATGCCGCACCGCACGGCGGGGAGCACGTCGTCCTGGGTCATCGTGTCGACGAGGTCGAGCGCGATGGCGGCGGCGGGGGCGGCGCCGACCGTCGTGAAGAGCACCTCGTCGCCCACCGTCTTGATGAGCCGTCCGCCGTGGGCGGTGATGACGTCGGCCGAGAGCGCCTCGAACCGTGAGACGAGCCGGGCGAGGTCGCGTTCCGAGAGCCGCCGCACCAGCGCGGTGAAGCTGACGAGGTCGGCGAACCCGACCGACCGCATCTTCGTCATGCCGTAGGACTCGGGGTCGGCATCGGCGAGCATGCGCGCCACGGTCGCGGAGAGGTGCCGCCGCCACGCGTAGACGAGGAGCGGCTCGAGCCGGTCGGTGAGCTCGGCGAGGCGCCGTGCCGTCTCGGTCGCGGTCTCGACGCTGGGCACCGACCGGGTCTCGTGCTCCTCGTCGTCCCCCTCGTGGGCGAGCGCCGCCGACATGGACTCCTCGACCGCCTCGGCGATGAGCTGCGACTGCCAGCCGGCCAGGCGGTCGGCCGAGCGCGCGAAGGCCCGGGTCATCGCGAGCGCCACCTGCTCGTCGAGCAGCCCGTCGCGCACGATGCCCGCGACGGCGGCCAGTGCCCGCTGGTCGGCGGCCGTGAAGAGCTCGTCGTCGGTGTCGACGACGGGGAAGCCGAGCGCGTGCCAGAACTTGCGGGCCGAGAGCAGCGAGACCTCCGCGCCGCGGCTGACGTCGCGTCGACGCAGCTCGAGGGGGCGACCCAGCAGCCGCTCGGTGTAGTCCGCGCTCCCCCGCTCCCCGCGCTCGGCGCCGGGCCCGGGGCTCGGTTCGGTGCCCGGCTCGGTCATGGCCCGATCATGCCAGCCCGCCACCTGCGGGTCGGACGTGGACGACGTCGCCTGCCGCGAACGCGCGGGTGCCGCGAGCGGTGCGCACGACGAGCGAGCCGTCGTCGTCGACGCCTTCGGCCGTGCCCTCGGCTGCGTCACCGCCCGGCAGGTGCACGCGCACCGCCTTCCCGATGGTCGCGCACACCTCGCGGTATGCCGTCCGCACGCTCGACGGGCCCGGCTGGCTCTGTGCGCCCTCAGAACGTCCCGGGGCGGGGGTGACGCCGGCCTCGCCGAGCACCTCGGCGAGGCGGTCGAGGTAGGCGACGAGCAGGTCCTCGCGCCGCACCTGCACACCGGCCAGGGCCAGCGAGGTCGCTGTCGGCACCGGCAGCTCGTCGCGCCCCTGGTCGACGTTGACACCCGTGCCGACGACGACGGCCTGACCGGCGCCGACGGTGACGAGCTCGCAGAGGATGCCGCTCAGCTTGCGGTCGCCGTCCTCGGGCACGAGCACGTCGTTGGGCCACTTCAGCTGCGGCTCGATCTCGTGCCCGGCGGCCCTGGACACCTCACGCACGGCCCTGACGAGGGCGAGGCCGGCGAGCAGCGGTAGCCATCCGGCCTGGCCCGGGTCGGCGACGGGGACGGCCGCGGAGACCGCGAGCGACGCGCGGTCGGGCACCGTCCAGGGCCGGCCGAGCCGTCCTCGGCCACCGGTCTGGTGGTCGGTGGCGACCACCCACCACAGCGCGCCCTCGCCCGGGCCCGGTGAGACGGCATACGGCGCTGCTGGTGACCCCGCGGTCGCGCCGGTCAGCAGCTCGCGCAGCCGCGTGTTGGTCGAGGGGAGGGCGGGGTGGAAGTCCAGGCCGCGCCACGGCCGCCCGGACGTGACCAAGGCCGCACCGACGGAGTCCGAGTCGAGCGAATCGCGCACGCTTCCAAGGCTAGGCTGCCCAGCATGGCAAGCGAACACGCCGTGGCGGAGCAGCCCACCAGCACCTCAGACGGTCCCGACCTGACGACGACGGCCGGCAAGCTCGCCGACCTCAAGCGGCGCGTCGCCGAGGTCGCCCACGCCGGCTCCGACCGTGCGGTCGAGAAGCAGCACGCCCGCGGCAAGAAGACCGCCCGCGAGCGCATCGCGATGCTCCTCGACGAGGGCACGTTCATCGAGATGGACAAGTACGCCCGGCACCGCAGCAACAACTTCGGGCAGGAGAAGAACCGGCCCTACGGCGACGGCGTCGTCACCGGCTACGGCCTCGTCGACGGCCGCCAGGTCGCGGTCTTCGCGCAGGACTTCACGGTCTTCGGCGGCTCCCTCGGCGAGGTCTTCGGCGAGAAGATCGTCAAGGTCATGGACTTCGCCATGAAGATCGGCTGCCCCGTGATCGGCCTCAACGACTCCGGCGGCGCCCGCATCCAGGAGGGCGTGGTCTCCCTCGGCCTCTACGGCGAGATCTTCCACCGCAACGTGCTCGCCTCCGGCGTGGTCCCGCAGATCAGCCTCGTCATGGGCCCGTGCGCCGGCGGCGCCGTCTACTCCCCCGCGATCACCGACTTCACCGTCATGGTCGACCAG
>JABFXB010000549.1 GCA_013361975.1 Dermatophilaceae bacterium | reverse complement strand
CGTGCTCTGCGACGCGGTCGGCGACTTCTTGGGCGCGGTGTGGTTCGTCCACGACACGCCGTCCCAGTAGCGGAGCATGTCGGGCTGGCTCGGGTCGTCGTACCACCCGGAGGGCTGCTGGCTCATGACCCAACTCTGCCATGACGCAGGCCCTGCACCGAGGAGCGACCCCCGGTGCGGATGCCGGGCCGACCTGCCCGGCGAATCACACCTGTCGGCGGATATCACGCAATCTCAACACAAGGTTTTCTCAAGGCCCGCTGGACACCCTGAGCCTGCGGTTGGCTCGTCGCCGTCGGGGGGAGGAGCCGGGGCCGTGGCTCGACCCGGCCGCCGCACCGACACAGGAGGATGGCCATGTCGCGACGGCACCACATCAGGTTTCTGACAGCGTTGACCGGAACGGTGGTGATGGCCGCAGGCCTCGGTTCAGCCTGGCCGGCGTCCGCCGCCGGCATCAACAACCCACCGGTCCTGCCCCACTCGATCATCTCGTTCCCCGAGCGCGACTTCATCTCGGCGGAGGGCTACACCGCCGGACAGGTGGTCACGGTCAACGTGCTCAGGAACGACTTCGTTGTCGGCACGGCAACGGTCGAGGCCGTCGACGACATCAGCACCCCGGACGTCGTCGAGGGGCTGGTCGAGGTCAACCACCCCGGTGGCGGCTGCTGGGAGGGCGTCACCCCGAACATCCGCCCCGGAGACGTCATCGAGATCCTCACGGGGCCGGGCGAGGGCGACCGGACCACGACGGCTGACGTCATCGTCACGCAGCCGGCCACGAAGCTCGACGCGACGACGGTCCAGATCAAGGGCACCGCGATCGCCCCCGACGGTGGGCAGATCCCGATCGAGCAGCTCGAGGCTCGCGTCATCGCCCCGAACCAGCGGTTCTCGAACGGAAAGCGCAGCATCCGCGCGGACTTCACCGGCGCAGCCGACGGCACCATCGCCTACGACACGCCCACCGGCGCGAGCTGGACGGCCACCTTCCACCTCACCGGTGCGATCGACGGCCTCACCGACGTCGACCGTGCGGTCCACCCGCAGAACGAGAGCCGCGCCCTGTGGCTCGGCGCCAGCCCGCTGACCGGCAACGAGCTGACGATCTTCGAAGCCGGCGCGGTCGGCGGCCCCAGCGCCCCGTGCACGGCACCGGCCGAGCAGGGACCGAGCACACCTGACCTGGTCGCGGCCAGCGACTCGGGCAGCTCGTCGGTCGACAACGTCACGAACGTCAACACGCCCACCTTCGGCGGGAACCGAGACCTCGCAACGGCCGGCACGATCAACGTCTACGTCGACGGCGCGCTCTCGGGCAGCACCGTGCCGGCCGCCGACGGCACGTGGTCGTTCACCCAGGCCACACCCCTGTCCGACGGCATCCACACGATCACTGCGGGCGAGGTCTCGCCCGGATCGTCGGAGAGGATGGGTCTCGGGTCGCTCAGGATGACCGTCGACACGGCCGCACCGGCGACGAGCATCCTCTCCGGTCCCGCGGTGGCGGGCACGGCGCGCACGGTGACCTGGCGCTTCTCGAGCGAGGCCGGGGCAACGTTCACGTGCTCGCTGACGCCCGGCTCGGCCGCCGCGCCGTGCGTCACCGGCCACACCTACGGCCCGCTCGCCGACGGTCGCTACACGTTCAGCGTCGGAGCGACCGACCCGGCCGGCAACTCCGGTGCGGCCCGGAGTGCGGCCTTCGCGGTCGGCGTGGCTCCCACCGTGAGCTCGCGCTCGCCGCTCCCGGGCCAGAGCCGGATCGCGCAGACCGCGAACATCACCGCCAGCCTGAGCCGCGCAGCCGACGCGGCCACCGTCAACGGCACGTCGTTCGTGCTTCGCAGCCCGAGCGGGGCCGTCGTCCCGGCCGTCGTCAGCTACAACGCGACGACGCGCGTGGCGACCCTCAACCCGAACGCCACGCTCGCCGCCGACACCCGTTACACGGCGAGCCTCACGTCGGCGGTCAAGAGCGCCGACTTCGGCATCTCGGCGGTCGCGACGACGTGGACGTTCCTCACCGGCCCCGCGCCGGTGGTCAGCTTCCGCAGCCCGGCACCCGGTGCGGTCGGTGTCAGCCGGCTGAGCAACATCACGGCGGGCTTCAACGAAGCGATCACCGGATGGAGCAGGACGTCGGTCGTCCTGCGATCGCCCAGCGGCGCGACCGTCCCGGCGGTCGTCACCTACAACGCGACCACTCGTCGCGTGACGCTCAACCCGAGCGCCACGCTCGCGGCTCGGACGCGCTACACCTTCAGCCTCACCTCGGGCATCCGTGACCTGGCTGGCAACATCCTGACGCCGAGCACCGTGGCCTTCACCACCGGAGCCTGACGCCTGACCTGACCGGGACCGCTATCGCCCCCCTCGCGTGGGACCGGGAAGAAGGAGCCGCCCCCACGTCCGTCGACGGACGTGGGGGCGGAGTCCTGCGCAGCGGGCGCGGCCGTGCCTCGGTATCCGGGCGGGCTCAGAGGTTGCCGCGCCTGTCCTGCTCGCGCTCGATCGCCTCGAAGAGCGCCTTGAAGTTGCCCTTGCCGAAGCCGAGCGAGCCGTGCCGCTCGATGAGCTCGAAGAACACCGTGGGCCGGTCGCCCAACGGCTTGGTGAAGATCTGGAGCAGGTAGCCGTCCTCGTCGCGGTCGACGAGGATCTTGCGCTTCTGCAGCTCCTCGATCGGGACCCGGACGTTGCCGATGCGCGCACGCAGCTCGGGGTCTTCGTAGTAGCTGTCGGGGGTGTCGAGGAACTCGACTCCGTTGTCGCGCAGGGCGTCCACCGAGGCGAGGATGTCATTGGTGGCGACCGCGAGGTGCTGGGCGCCGGCGCCGCGGTAGAACTCGAGGTACTCGTCGATCTGGCTCTTCTTCTTGGCGATGGCCGGCTCGTTGAGCGGGAACTTCACGCGGTGGTTGCCGTTGGCGACGACCTTGCTCATGAGGGCGGAGTAGTCGGTGGCGATGTCGTCGCCGATGAACTCGGCCATGTTCACGAATCCCATGACGCGGTTGTAGAAGGCGACCCACTCGTCCATGTGGCCGAGCTCGACGTTGCCGACGATGTGGTCGAGCGCCTGGAAGAGCCGCTTGGGCTGGCCCTCGCGCTTCACGTGCGTCGACGAGGCGGCGACGTAGCCGGGCAGGTACGGGCCGGCATACGTCTGCCCGTTCACGCTGCGCTGCACCAGGGTGTGGCGCGTCTCGCCGTAGGTGGCAATGGCGGCGGTGCGCACGGTGCCGTGCTCGTCGGTGTGGTCGGTGGGCTCCTCGAGCACCGTGGCGCCGGCGCGGCGGGCCTGGGCCACGCACTTGTCGACGTCGGGCACCTCGAGGGCGATGTCGACGACTCCGTCGCCGTGGCGGCGGTGGTGGTCGGCCAGTGGGCTGTCGGGGTCGACGGCGCCCTTGATGACGAAGCGGATGGAGCCGCTGCGCAGGACGAAGGCCTTGTGGTCGCGGTTGCCGTTCTCGGGGCCCGAGTAGGCGACGAGGTCCATGCCCCACGCGCTCTGGTAGTAGTGCGCGCTCTGGGTGGCGTTGCCCGCGACGAAGACGATCGCGTCCCATCCGGTGACGGGGAAGACGTCGGTGTTCTCGTCGTACTCGACGAGGCCAACGAGCTGCTTGAGCTGCTCGAGGTCGAGGTCGGCCTCGCGCTCCTGCTGGGTGCGGTCGTCGGTGAGGGCGGCCCGAGACGGCATCGTGTCAGTCATGGAGCGAGGGTGGACCACGCCCTCCCACTGTGCAACAGAACCCCTGGCCTCTGGACACAGTGCGCAAAGTGTTGTCCTTATGCCGTCTTGTGCTGGACACTTTGCCCATGACCTCGACCGCCGGGCTGGGCTCGCGCGCAGCCGTCGACGCGCTCGACTGCCGCATCCTGCTGCTCCTTCTCACCGAGCCCGGTGTCGGCGTGCTCGGGGCCTCGCGCCGGCTGGGCGTGGCACGCGGCACCGTCCAGGCACGCATCGACCGCCTCCAGCGCACCGGCGTGCTGCGCTCGATGGCCCCCGACGTCGACCCCGCGGCGCTCGGCTACCCGGTGACCGCCTTCTGCACCCTCGAGATCCGTCAGGGCCGTGGCGGCCACTCCCCCGTCGTCGAGCACCTCGCCGCGATCCCGGAGGTGCTCGAGGCGCACACCATCACCGGTTCGGGCGACGTGCTCATCCGCATCGTCGGCCGCGACAACGCCGACCTGCAGCGCGTCATCGACCAAGTCGTCGACGACGCCCACGTCACCCGCGCCTCGACCGTCATCTCCCTCGCCACCCGCCTCGACCACCGCACCGTCCCGCTCGTCGAGCACCTGCTCGACCTCGCCCAAGGAGAGCCGCACCCGTGACCGTCGAACCCGTGACCGCCAACCCGTACGCCCCCAGAGCCGACGTCGAGCTGACCCACCCGGAGTGGACCCGGAGCGCGACGATCTACCAGATCAACCAGCGCCACTTCACGCCCGAGGGCACCTTCCGGGCCGCGGAGGCGCACCTGCCACGCCTGCGCGACCTCGGCGTCGACATCGTCTGGCTGATGCCGGTGCACCCCATCGGCGAGCAGAACCGCAAGGGCGTCCTCGGCAGCCCCTACGCCGTCAAGGACTACCTCGCGGTCAACCCCGAGTTCGGCACGCTCGACGACCTGCGCCACTTCGTGGCGACCGCGCACGACCTCGGGCTCCACGTCATCCTCGACTGGGTGGCCAACCACACCGCCTGGGACAACCCGCTCGTGACCGAGCACCCGGACTGGTACGCCCGCGACTGGAAGGGCGACTTCCGCCCCACCCCGTGGTGGGACTGGGACGACATCATCGACCTCGACTACGGCAACGAGGACCTCCGCCGCTACATGACCGAGGCGATGGCGTACTGG
>JABFXB010000468.1 GCA_013361975.1 Dermatophilaceae bacterium | reverse complement strand
CATGCCTGCAACGACTGTCGTCCTGTTCGGCGCCACCGGAGACCTCGCCCGCCGCAAGCTGCTGCCCGGCATGCTCCACCTGCACGAGTCGCAGCTGCTCGAGGGGCTGCGGGTCGTCGCCACCTCGCTCGACGAGCTGAGCCGGGACCAGTTCCTCGACCTCGCGTTCACGGCGATCCGCGAGCACTCCAGCCACGACGTCACCGACGACGACCTGCGCGAGTTCGCCGAACGCATTCACTGGGTGCCGGGTTCGGCTGGGCCGCAAGGCATTCGGGACGCCGTCGACGAGTCGGAGGCGATCCTCGGACCCGACGCGTGGCGGCTGCACTACCTCTCGGTGCCACCGAAGGCGGCACTCGCCGTCGTGCACCAGCTCGAGGAGGCCAAGCTCGTCGAGCGCAGCCGCATCATCATGGAGAAGCCCTTCGGCACCGACCTCGAGAGCGCGAAGGCCCTCAACGCCGAGCTGCACCAGGTCTTCGACGAGGAGCAGATCTTCCGCATCGACCACTTCCTCGGCAAGGAGGCGGCCCAGAACATCCTCGCCTTCCGCTTCGCCAACGGCCTCTTCGAGCCGATCTGGCACCGCAACCACATCGACCACATCCAGATCGACGTGCCCGAGACGCTGGGCCTCGCTCAGCGCGCCGACTTCTACGAGGGCACCGGGGCCTACCGCGACATGGTCGTCACGCACCTGTTCCAGGTGCTGGCGTTCACCGCGATGGAGCCACCGACAGCGCTCGAGCCGCACGCCATCAGCGAGGAGAAGAACAAGGTCTTCCGCTCGATGGCACCGATCGAGCCGCACAACGTGGTGCGCGGCCAGTACGTCGGCTACCGCAACGTCGACGGCGTCGCGCCCGAGAGCCAGACCGAGACCTTCGTGGCGCTCAAGTGCTTCGTCGACAACTGGCGCTGGGCGGGCGTGCCGTTCTTCCTGCGCACCGGCAAGCGCATGGCCGAGGGTGCGCGCATCATCTCCATCGCCTTCAAGGAGCCGCCCCGCTCGATGTTCCCGGCCAGCTCCGGCGTCGGTGACAACGGGCCAGACCACCTCACCTTCGACCTCGCCGACAAGGCCCGGATGTCATTGTCGTTCTACGGCAAGCGCCCCGGGCCGGGGATGAAGCTCGACAAGCTGTCGATGCAGTTCTCCATGCAGGAGACGAACTGGGCCGGCGCGGTGCTCGAAGCCTACGAGCGACTCATCTACGACGCCGCCCGCGGTGACCGCACGCTCTTCACGTCGGCGGAGGGCATCGAGCGCCTCTGGGAGGTCTCGCAGCCGCTGCTCGACAACCCGCCCGTCGTGCGTCCCTACGAGCCGGGCACCTGGGGACCGAACCAGATCCACCAGCTCGTGGCACCCTTCACCTGGCGCCTGCCCTTCGAGCGCCGGTGGCGCGACCCGAACGCGTCCGGCTCGTGAGCACCACCCACGGACGTGTGCCGTCCGGCACGGCGACCGACCCCGGGGCGTGTCACTCGCCGGGGTAGACGACCCCGGTCTGCCGACGCACCTCGTCCATCGTCTCCATGACCCGCAGCGTCGCGGCGTGGGTCATGAGCGGCGACTCGCGCTCGCCCGAGGTCAGGCAGCGGGCGAACTCCGCTGCCTCGTAGGAGAACCCGCGCACGTCGTCGGGCAGACCGCCGTCGCGCTCGTCGACGACCTCGCCGGCACGGTTGACGAGCCGGATGGTGGACCCGGGCGTGTAGAAGGTGCTCGACAGCTCGAGCCTCGCCTCGGTGCCGGCGACAACGGCCGAGCAGGGAGTCGCCGCCGCCATGGTGCAGGTCAGCACCCCGTGGCCGCCGCCGGCCCCCGTGACCGTGACCGTCGACGACGCGTCGACCCCGAGGTCGGTGAGGGTGCCGACCGCGTTGACCGTCGCGGGCGCACCGAGCACGACGTCGGCGAACGAGATCGGGTAGACACCGAGGTCGAGCAGGGCGCCCCCGGCGAGCTCGGGCTGCGAGAGCCGGGCCGGGCCGTCGGGGTAGAGGTGCTGCCCGTGGTCGGCCTGGACCGACACGACGTCGCCGATGAGCCCGGCCTCGACGACGTGGCGCACGACGTCGTAGTGCGGCAGGAACCGGCTCCACATGGCCTCCATGACGAGCAGGCCGCGCGCCTCGGCGGCGGCAAGCACCTCGCGCGCCTCGGCGGCGCTGCGGGTGAAGGCCTTCTCGACGAGCACCGGCTTGTCCGCCTCGATGGCGAGCAGGGCGTGGTCGCGGTGCTCGGAGTGCGGCGAGGCGACGTAGACGGCGTCGACCTCGGGGTCGGCCACGAGGTCCTCGTAGCTGCCGTGCGCGCGGGCGATGCCGAACTCGTCGGCGAAGTCCTGTGCCCGCTCCTTGCTGCGCGACCCGACGGCGACCACGGACGACGCGGTGCCCACCGCGACGGCGTCGGCGAAGGTGTGCGCGATGCCGCCGGGGGCCAGCACGCCCCAGCGGATCGCGGGCGCCTCGTGCGGGTCGGGCGTGCGGGGCTCGGGCAGCTGGAGGGTCACGTCGATGGGGAGAGTCATGGAGTCACGTCCCAGAGATGGTGTCGGATGTCGTGCAGGAAGTAGAGCGTGAGCGTGCGGGCCGTGAACCGCGAGCCGTTGCTGCGCAGGGCCGGCCACTCCCACTGCGCACCGGAGGGCCGGGCGTATGCCGTCGCAGCCGCCTCGAAGGCGTCGGTGACCTCGCGTCGGACGACGTCGGGGTCGGAGCGCCAGTACTGCCGCTCCAGCGCCGTCGCGTCCTGGTCCCAGTCGGCGAAGGTGACGAGCTCGCCGCCGCCGGCGAGGATCTGCTCGAGCCGGCCCCGCATCACGTCGCAGACGTCGCGCACGTGGCAGGAGTACTCGAGCGGCGACCAGACCCCCTCGGCCGGACGGGTGCGCACGTCGTCGCGACCCAGCACGGCGGCATACCTCTGCCCGGCGTCACGGAGCAGCGCGGGCGCGTCGTCGACGTCGAGGGCCTCGGCGTCGAAGCCGCAGTCGGGGCACGGACGGGTCAGCACCCACGTCCAGTCCGAGACGTCAGGGGTCGACGGGCCGGGATCGGTGACGGGCTCGCTCATGCGCCCAGCCTAGGGCTGCGGGCCACCGGCGATTCGGGGAGCGCCCGACCCGCGGGATAGCGTATGTCTTCGTGCTCAAGGACTACCTGCCGTGGATCATCGCCGGTGTCGTCGTGCTGGTGCTGGTCGTCGGGGGGCTCGTCCTGAACCGCGTCGCGCCCGACACGACCGGGCCCCTGCGCCGCCGTCGGCCCCGTCCGCCGCGCGACCACTTCCGCGCCGGTGACGACGGCTCGCGCGCGCTCAAGCGCGCCGGCATCGTCATCAACCCGACGAAGTTCGCCGACCTGCCCGGTGTCCGCGAGCGCATCACGAGCACCTGCCTGGCCAACGGGTGGGGCGAGCCTCGCTTCTACGAGACCACTCTCGACGACCCCGGCCGCGGCCAGGCCGCGCAGGCCGTCGGCGACGGGGTCGACGTCGTCTGCAGCCTCGGGGGCGACGGCACGGTGCGCAACGTCGCGAGCGCGCTGATCGGCACCGAGACGCCCCTCGGCATCCTGCCGGCCGGCACCGGCAACCTGCTGGCCCGCAACCTCGACCTCCCCGTGGCGCTCGAGGCTGCGGTCGCCGTCGCGCTGACCGGCCGCAACCGGCGCATCGACGTCGGCGAGCTCGTCGTCGGGGCGGCCCCGATGGACGACGCTCCCGACGAGTCCGGCGCCCCCGAGACGCACTACTTCGTCGTCATGGCCGGTGTCGGCATGGACGCGCAGATCATGGCCGGCACCAACGAGAACCTCAAGGCCAAGGTCGGCTGGCCGGCCTACATGGTCTCGGGCCTCAAGCACCTCGTGTCGCCGGAGTTCCGCGTCTCGGTGAAGGTCGATGACGACCTGGAGTTCCGCCGCCGCGCGCGGATGGTCGTCATCGGCAACTGCGGGCGGCTGCTCGGCGGCCTGGTGCTCATGCCGAGCGCCCGCGTCGACGACGGGCAGCTCGACACCGTCATCGCCTCGCCGAAGGGCGTGGTCGGCTGGGTGCCCGTCGCGACCCGCGTCGCCACCCGCCGCCGCAAGGGCCACCCGACGCTCGACCACAAGGTGTGCAAGGAGATCCGGGTGCGCGCCGACCGGCCGTTGCCCCTGCAGATCGACGGCGACGTCGTCGGCGAGGCCAGCGAGGTGACCGCGAACGTGCGCCCGGCGTCGCTGACGGTCCGCGTCAGCCTCTAGCCGTACCTCTCGGCCGGCGCCGTTCAGGCGAAGAGCGCCTGGCCCCAGTGCTCCCCGTCGGCGAGGCCCGGCGGGCAGGCGAAGACGGCGGAGCCGTTGTGCTCGATGTACTCGCCCAGCCTGTCCGACTTCGCGAGCGCCCGCTGCATCGGCACGAACTGCTTGCCGGGGTCTCGCATGAACGCGAGGAAGAAGAGGCCGGCGTCGAGGTGGCCGACGCCGTCGGAGCCGTCGGTGAAGTTGTAGCCGCGTCGCAGGAGCCGTATGCCGCCGAGGTGGCTCGCGTGGGCGAGCCGCACGTGCGCGTCCACCGGGATGGTGGGCTTGCCGTCCGGGGCCTTCTTCGCGAAGTCGAGGGTGTCGAACTCCTTGGCCTGGCCGAGCGGCGCGCCCTCCTTCTTGTCGCGGCCGATGACGTCCTCCTGCTCCTGCAGCGGCGTGCGGTCCCAGACCTCGATGTGCATGCGGATGCGCCGGGCGACGAGGTAGGAGCCGCCGGCCATCCACGCGCCGCCGCCGGTCTCGTCGCCCTTCGCGACCCAGACGTGCTGCGCGAGGTCCTCGGGCTGCTCGGCCTTGAGGTTGTTGGTGCCGTCCTTGAAGCCGAACATGTTGCGCGGCGTGG
>JABFXB010000041.1 GCA_013361975.1 Dermatophilaceae bacterium | reverse complement strand
CGGCAGCCGGCGCAGGGCCAGCACGAAGACGACGAGCGAGACGGTCTCGACGAGCATCTGCGTGATGGCGAGGTCGGGCGCCCCGTGCAGGATGAACAGCAGCGAGACGCCGTAGCCGGTGGCCCCGACGAGCATCACCGCCGTGAGGCGGCGACGGGTGACGAGAACGAGCACCGCAGCGGCGACCATGAAGAGCCCGACGACCGCCTGACCGGCGTTGTCCCACAAGCGGATCGACGGGAGCGACCCGCGAGTCAGGGCGGCGGCACCGGGCAGGGCGACGAAGACGATGAGGATCGCCGCGAGGTAGATCGGCAGCGAGCCGCGCTGCGTGACCGCGGTGGTCTCGACGGCGCCGCGGTCGACCCAGCGCATCGTGTGGGCGAAGCCGCGCTCGCCGTCGACGAGCGCCGGAACCCTGGCCTGCGCGCGCCCGACGAGGTCGCGCTTCGCGAAGAGCACGAGCCCGACCGCGACCGACACGAGCGACAGCACGAGCGGCACGGTGAGGCCGTGCCAGAGAGCGAGCGTCGGCGGCGGCTCGCCGAGAGGGAACGAGACGGCATACGGCAGCAGCCACGGCGACTCGAGCGGCGCGAGCAGGCCGAGCAGCAGGCAGCCGACGCCGAGCAGGAGCGGCGAGAGGACGAAGCCGGGGTGGGCCGCCTTCACGGGTGTCGCGGCGACGCCGGGCTTCGTCGCGAAGGCACCCCAGAGGAAACGCGCCGTGTAGGCGACCGTGAGCGCCGATCCGGCGACGACGCCGGCGACCGCCAGCCAGCTCCACGGGGCCGGCAGGGGAGTCGACGTCTTGACGTCCTGCCACAGCGCCTCGAGCGCGCTCTCCTTGGACACGAAGCCGGCGAGCGGGACGATGCCCGCCATCGACAGCGCCGCGAGGGTGGCCGGCACCGACACCGGAAGCAGCCGGCGACCGACGCCCGAGAGCTCGCGCAGGTCGCGCGTTCCGGTGCACTTGTCGACGACCCCGACGGTGAGGAACAGCGTCGACTTGAACAGGCCGTGCGCGATGACGAGGGCCAGGGCCGACAGGGCCGACGTCTTCGTCCCGAGACCGGCGACGGCCACGATGAAGCCGAGCTGGCTCACCGTGCCGTAGGCGAGGAGCAGCTTGATGTCGTGCTGGCGCAGCGCCCGCCAGCCGCCGACGAGCATGGTGAAGAGGCCGAGCCCGACGGTCAGTGCGTGCCAGGCGGGAGCCCCGGCGAAGGCGGGGGCCAGCAGGGCGACGAGGTAGATGCCGGCCTTGACCATCGCGGCAGCGTGCAGGTACGCGCTGACCGGCGTCGGCGCTGCCATGGCTCCGGGCAGCCAGAAGTGGAACGGCACGAGCGCCGACTTCGACAGCGCGCCGACGAGAAGCAGCACGAGTGCCGTCACGGTGATCCCGTCGAGCGCCGGCGGGTCGGCGAGCAGCTCGCCGATGGAGTACGTGTGGTGCACGCCGACGGCGATGATGCCGATGAGCATGGCCAGGCCGCCGAACGTCGTGACGATGAGCGCCTGCATCGCGGCGCGGCGGTTCGTCGAGCTCGCCGGGTTGTGGCCGATGAGCAGGTAGGAGAAGACCGTCGTCAGCTCCCAGAAGACGTAGAGCACGAGCAGGTTGTCGGTGAGGACGAGCCCGAGCATCGCTCCCGCGAAGGCCGTGAAGACCGACGTGAACCGCCACAGCGTCGGATCGCGGTCGGTGAAGTACCACCTGCAGTAGAGCAGGACGAGGGCGCCGACGCCGGTGACGAGCAGGGCGAGCACCCAGGAGAGCGTGGTGAGGCGGAAGTCGAGGTCGATGCCGAGGCCCGGGACCCACGAGATGCGTTGTGTCGGAAGGTTCCCCGCGCGGACGTCACCCGAGAGGGAGACGAGCCACCCGAACGAGACGGCGGGGGCGACGGCGAGGACCGGGAAGGCCTTGGTGCGGAGCACTTTCGCGAGCCATGGCGCGACGAGGGCGGCAAGCAGGTGCAGGAGCAACAGTTGCGCCACGGCGGCCCCTAGGTCGTCGGGTGTGCGGATCGGTCCACGTCAGGTCGTGGTCCGATCCTAAGTGCTGGAAACGGCGGCCCCGACCACCGGTCGGCCCGCTAGAACGTGACGAACGTGCTGCGGGCGATGAAGAAGCCGTGCTGCGACCCGCTGTCGACGCACGTGACACCGGACTCCTCGCTGACGCAGGCCACCGGGTCGAGCGCCGCGGTGCGGGAGCCGTAGGGCAGCTTCGGCTCGCTGCCGTCGCGGATCGTGTCGGAGTTGCACACGGGCCGCGCCCCCGCCGCCTGGAGCTCGATGCGCCCGATGTCCTTCGGGCCTCCTGCAGGGCACA
Organism: Dermatophilaceae bacterium; assembly: GCA_013361975.1. Taxonomy (GTDB): domain Bacteria; phylum Actinomycetota; class Actinomycetes; order Actinomycetales; family Dermatophilaceae; genus Terrabacter. The sequence continues at coordinate 2,552 of JABFXB010000041.1, read as the reverse complement.
GCGTCGGCAGCGGCGGGGCGACCCGGCCCGTCCCGACCTCGCACGCCGCGAGACCCTGCGCGCCACCGAGGTGGCACACGATGTTGCCGCTCGGGCTCTGGAAGCTGCCGGTCGCCGACGCGGCGGCCGGGGCGGACGCGATGCGCGACCGCGCCTCGGCGTAGGAGTGCGGCGCACCGCGCTGGCGCCCGACCGCGAGGGCGGTCGGGACGGCGGCCGTGGTGGGTTGGGCGGAGGCGGTTGGCACCGAGGTGCTCGACGGCGCGGGCGTGGCCGTGGTCTGCTTCGCGGGCGGGTCGACGTAGACCGTCACGGTCGGCCGTCCCGAGGGGGTGTCCGTGCCGCACGCCGCGACGAGGGCGACGGATGCGAGCACGACCGCGGGCGCGACGAGGACGGCGCGGGACGGCATACGGCCGGGGTGGCGGAACCTGGGCATGGCGCAGGAGTCTGGCACGGATGGGCGCCCCGGGGCAGGTCGGCGCCGAGGGGGTGACCTACCCTTGGGAGGTGTTCCGGCAGCTGCTCACCCCCCGCTGGGTCGGCATGCTCGCCGGCCTGCTGGTCGTCGTCGCAGCCTGCATCTGGCTCGGTTTCTGGCAGCTCGGGGTGGCCCAGGACTCGGGTCGGCGGGAGGCCGTGGCCGCCGCCTCGACGCAGCAGCGGGCGCCGCTCCAGCAGGTCACGCGCGCCCACGGCGACTTCACGCCCGAGCTGTCCAACCGTCCCGTCACCGTCACGGGCACGTATGCCGCCGAGCGCAGCCTGCTCGTCGTCGACCGCCGCCTGGGTGGCCGGGTCGGCTCGTGGGTCGTCACGCCGCTCGAGACCGAGGGCGGCACCGTGCCGGTGCTGCGGGGCTTCGTCGACGGCACCCCCGCCGTGGTGCCTGCGCCGCCCACGGGCGTCGTCACCGTCAGCGGAACGCTCGGGCCGGGGGAGTCGCCCCGCACCGGCGAGGCGCTTCCAGGCCCGCAGGTGCGCTCCATCGACCTCGCGACGCTCGTCAACGAGTGGCCGGGTGACCTCTACAACGCCGTCGTCCTCGCCTCCGCGGAGACGCCCGGCCCGACGGCGGGCGTCGACGTCCGGCAGCCCGGTCTGACGCGCGTGCCGCCCCCACCCCTCGACGCACCCCTCAACCTGCGCAACGCGGCCTACGCCGTCCAGTGGTGGGTCTTCGGGATCTTCGCGATCTGGATGTGGTGGAAGATGTTCCGAGCAGAGCAGCAGGCGGAGGACCCCGTCGCTGCACCGAGTGACGCACCGAGAGAAGGCGCGACGACGTGAGCACGTACCCCCGGACCCTGGCCAAGCCGCAGCAGATCCGGTCGGCCCTGTCGATCTACCGCGTCCTCGCGACCGTCGCCGGCATCGCGCTGTTCGTGCTGATCCTCGAGATGGTCATGAAGTACGCCTTCAAGCAGACCAACGTGCTCACCGAGTACTGGAGCCCGATCCACGGCGTCATCTACATGGCGTATGCCGCGTCGGTCGCCAACCTCGGCATCAAGTCCGCGTGGGGCGTGGTGCGCATCGTCAAGAACCTGCTCGCCGGGTTCGTCCCCGTCGTGCCGTGGATCGCCGAGCGGCGCAACACGGTCGCCACCGAGGCGCTGCTCTCGCGCGCCTACGTCGCCGGCAACGGGTCGGCGGAGAGGACGACGCCCGACGGCCGATAGGCTGGCGCCCGTGACCGAAGCGCAACCGACCGACCTGCAGAGCCACCCCGTCCTCGTCGTCGACTTCGGCGCGCAGTACGCCCAGCTGATCGCCCGCCGGGTGCGTGAGGCGCAGGTCTACAGCGAGGTCGTGCCGCACTCGATGAGCGTCACCGACATGCTCGCCAAGGAGCCCGCGGCGATCATCCTCTCCGGCGGCCCGAGCTCGGTCTACGAGGACGGCGCCCCGCGCCTCGACCCCGAGCTCCTCCAGGCCGGCGTCCCCGTCTTCGGCATGTGCTACGGGTTCCAGTCGATGGCCCAGGCCCTCGGGGGCACCGTGGCCCGCACCGGCGCCCGCGAGTACGGCAAGACCGACGCGGCCATCAGCGACGTCGAGTCGACCCTCTTCGCGGGGCAGCCGCCGAGCCAGGTCGTGTGGATGTCGCACGGCGACTCCGTGAGCGCAGCGCCGGACGGCTTCGCCGTCACCGCCACCACGGCAGGTACGCCGGTCGCGGCCTTCGAGGACGACGAGCGGCGCCTCTACGGCGTGCAGTGGCACCCTGAGGTGCTGCACTCCGAGCAGGGGCAGCGCGTGCTCGAGAACTTCCTCTGGAAGGGCGCCCGCATCGCGCCCGACTGGACCCCCGGCCACGTCGTCGACGACCTGGTCACGACCATCCGCGAGCAGGTCGGCGAGGACCGCGTGCTCTGCGCGCTCTCCGGCGGCGTCGACTCCTCGGTCGCGGCGGCCCTGGTGCAGAAGGCCGTCGGCGACCAGCTGACGTGCGTCTTCGTCGACCACGGCCTGCTGCGCGAGGGCGAGGCCGAGCAGGTCGAGAAGGACTTCGTCGAGGCCACCGGCGTCGACCTCGTCGTCGTCGACGC
>JABFXB010000286.1 GCA_013361975.1 Dermatophilaceae bacterium | reverse complement strand
GTGCAGGCGGAGCCGGCCATGAGGGCGAGCCCGCTCAGGGCGGCGCCGACGCGCGTGCGCCCGACCGTCACGGCGCCGACGGCGCCGGCGATCGTCAGGACCTTGCTCGCCTTGAGCAGGCGGCCGGCCTTGCCCGTGCGCAGCGGCTCCGACAGGGTCGCGCCGAGCTTGTCCTGCATGCGCTCGAAGGCGACGGTCTCGACGAGCGCGCTGACGGCGGCGAGGCGCCGGGCGGGGCCGTTCTGGCGGGCGGGCACCGTCAGCAGCGCGAGCCCGGAGGCTGCGGCGTTGGCCGAGCTGACGAAGACGAACGGCAGCTCGCGGTAGGACTCGTGCCACGTGGGCGTGGCCGTGTCGGCGAGCAGCACCGCGGTGTACGCGGCGAGCGGGGGCGCGAACAGCGCCGACCCTGCCGTGGCCGGCCCGTCGGCGACCTCGAGCAGGCGACTGACCCGGGCGATCGCGGTGCCCGGCCGGCTTGCTCCGGAACGGCTCTCGATGAGTGCCTGGCCGAGCTCGGAGGCCAGCGCGAGGCCGGAGAAGCCGCCGAACGCGGTGAGGATCCACGAGCCGATCGACATGGGTGAGGTCAGCTTGACGGTGCGCATCATGTTGAGCGCGCGGCTCGGCTTGCCGAGGTCCTTCGCGAGCGCCGCCCCGCCCAGTGCTGCCGCCCCCACGGCCCCGACGCGGCCGACGCGCCGCAGCGCGGGATAGCCGAGCACCTTCCCGCCGGCGGCGAGCAGCGCGGAGCCGCCCGCGACGCCACCGAGGAACAGGTATGCCGCGATCTCCTTCTCCCACGGCGCCGGCTTGACGATGTGGCGGCCGTAGTAGCTGTCGAACTTCGCGTCGGGCACCATGAGCGACTCGTCGCGACGGCGGCGGCCGCCGTTCAGGGCCGCCTTCGAGCCGGTGTCACGGGCGTTGCCGTGGCTCGCGTCGTCTCGTCGGCGTTCCCGCTCGGGGGGCCGGTCGGCGTCGAACGGGTTGACGGTCATCGCTTCCTCCCGACGAAGGCTGCCGCGGCCATGCCGAGCATCGCGAGCCCGGCCATGCCGGCCTTGCGGAACATGTCGGGCAGGTCGGCCGTCGTGACGCGCGGGTCGGGCGGCAGGCCGTAGACCTCGGGCTCGTCGAGCAGCAGGAACACCGAGCCGGTGCCGCCGACGCCGTCGTTCTCGTCGGTGCCGTAGAGCCGGGCCTCGGTGTAGCCGAGCTCGTGCAGCTCGGCGACGCGGGCCTGCGCGGTGGCCCGCATGTCGGCGAGGTCGCCGAACTTGATCGACGTCGTCGGGCACGCCTTGGCGCACGCCGGAGTCTGACCCTCGCCGAGCCGGTCGTAGCAGAGCGTGCACTTCTGGGCGATGCCGACGTTCTTGACCTCGCCGTTGTGCGCGGGGTCGGCGCCCCCGGAGTTGATGCTGATGCCGTGCGACTGGCTGCCACCCTCGTGGCCCTCGTCGCCGCGGCGGCGCTCGATGACGCCGAACGGGCAGGCGGCGACGCAGTAGCCGCAGCCGTTGCAGATGTCGTCCTGGACGACCACGGTGCCGAACTCCGTGCGGAACAGCGACCCGGTGGGGCACACGTCGAGGCAGGCCGCGTGCGTGCAGTGCTTGCACACGTCGGACGCCATGAGCCACCGCACGTCGGGCACCGCCGTGTCGGTGGGTCCGGGGCCGGCGGCCGCGCCCGAGCGCACGTCGCCGGGCGCCTCGAGCGTCGCCGTCGCCGTTCCCCCGCCGCCTGCGAGCGCGGGCTCGTCGCCTGTGCGCACCGACGGCATACCGAGCTGGACGAGGCGGCGGCCGGACTCGCGAGCCTGCTGGATGCGGTCGCTGCTCTGCTCCACGAACGCGACGTGGCGCCAGGTGCTCGCCCCGAGGGCGCCGGTGTTGTCGTAGGACTGGTTGAGCAGGTCGAGGCCGTCCTCGGGGATGCCGTTCCACTCCTTGCACGCGACCTCGCAGGCCTTGCAGCCGATGCAGATCGAGGTGTCGGTGAAGAACCCCTTGCGCGGCTCGATGCGGTCCCACGCCGCGTCGCTCGCGGGGTCGGTCGGCCCGGACAGCTGGTTGCGCCAGAAGGCCACGCCTCAGCCCTCCTTCATCTCGGGAACGGACTCGGGGTGCCCGGTGCGCAGCTCGTTGCTCGTCATCACGGTGGAGCCGGCCCGTGACTGGTACTCGGCGACGAACCGCAGCAGTGCTTCTCCGGTGGGGCGCCGGCCGGGCACGATGTCGCACGAGCCGGCCTTGCTCTCCTGGATCTGCACGTTCGGGTCGAGCGCGACGCCGAGCAGGTCGTTGGCGGCGTCACCGCTGACGACCGCGGCGCTGCCGACTCCCCAGTGGTAGGGCAGCCCGACCTGGTGGACGGTGCGGCCCCGGATGACGAGCGGCGTCATGCGCTCGGTGACGAGCACCCTGGCCTCGATGGCGGTGCGGGCCGACACGATGGTCGCCCAGCCCCCCGGCTCGAGCCCGCGCTCCTCGGCCAGCTCGGGCGAGACCTCGCAGAAGAACTCGGGCTGCAGCTCGGACAGGTAGGGCAGGAAGCGGCTCATGCCGCCCGCCGTGTGGTGCTCGGTGAGCCGGTAGGTGGTGAAGACGAACGGGTAGACGTCGGCACCGGGCTCGTCGCCCGACGGGCTCCACAGGTTGTCCTTGCGCGGGAAGACGCGGCGGGCCGGGTTGGACTGCTGGTGGTAGAGCGGGTTGCGGACCGGGCTCTCCTGCGGCTCGTAGTGCGTCGGCAGCGGCCCGTCGAGCATGCCCTTGGGCGTGAAGAGCCAGCCCTTGCCGTCGGCCTGCATGATGAACGGGTCGTCGCCGGAGAGCCCCTCGGGGCCACCGGTGCCCTCGGGCGCCCGGAACGTCGGCTCCTTGTTCGGCGGGAAGTCGGGCACGTCGTGTCCGGTCCACTTCTTCTCGCCGGCGTCCCACCAGATGTACTTCTTGCGCTCGCTCCACGGGTTGCCCTCGGGGTCGGCCGAGGCGCGGTTGTAGAGGATGCGGCGGTTGGCCGGCCACGCCCAGCCCCAGTCGAGGGCGGTGAGGTCCTGCTCGCGGCCCGGGCGACGGTTGGCGGCCATGTTCTTGCCGTCGGCGTAGACGCCCGTGTAGATCCAGCACCCGCCGTCGGTCGAGCCGTCGGCCTTCATCTCGGTGTACGCCGACAGCGGCTGGCCGGCCTTGTCGCCGGTGAGGTGGCGGCCGTTGACCTCGGCGAGCACGGCCTCCGCGTCGATCTCACCGTCGGCGTCGAGGGGGTAGTCCCACGTGAGGTCGAGCAGCGGCCGGTCGCGCGGGTCGGTCGAGTCGGCCAAGATCTCGCGGACCCGCTTGCCGAGCTCGTAGAAGAACTCGAGCTCGCTCTGGGCATCACCGGGCGGGGGGACCGCCTTGTGGTGCCACTGGAGCATCCGCTGTGTCTGGGTGAACGACCCGGACTTCTCCGTGTGGGCCGCGGCCGGCATGAAGAACACCTCGGTCTGGATGTCCTCGGCCCGCATCTCGCCCGTGGCGATCTCGGGCCCGTCCTTCCAGAACGTCGCCGACTCGATCATCGCGAAGTCGCGCACGACGAGCCACTTGAGGTGCGACATCGCGAGACGCTGCATGCGCCCGTGCGCCGATCCGACGGCCGGGTTCTGGCCCAGGAGGAAGTAGCCCTCGACCTGGTCGTCGAGCATGGCCATCGTCGTCTGGTAGGTGCCGTGGGCGCCCGAGAGACGCGGCAGGTAGTCGAAGCACCAGTCGTTCTCGGCGGTCGCGGCCTTGCCCCACCACGCCTTGAGCAGGCTCACGGCATACGTGTCGGCGTTGGCCCAGAAGCCCTTCTGCTGCTTGCTGCCGATGGCGTTCACGTAGTCGTGCCACGTGTCGTGCAGCCCGGCGACCGGCATGGCGAGGTAGCCGGGGAGGATGTTGTAGAGGGTCGGGATGTCGGTCGAGCCCTGGATGCTCGCGTGGCCGCGCAGCGCCATGATGCCGCCGCCGGGACGGCCCATGTTGCCCAGGAGCAGCTGCACGATCGCAGAAGTGCGGATGAACTGCGCACCGAGGGTGTGCTGGGTCCAGCCGACGGCGTACACGAAGGCGGTGGTGCGGTCGCGCCCGCTGTTCTCGGTGACGGCCTTGGCGAGGTAGGCGAAGTCGTCGACGCTGACTCCGCACGTGTCGGCGACCATCTCGGGCGTGTAGCGGGAGTAGTGCTTCTTGAGGATCTGGAAGACGCACCGCGGGTCCTGCAGCGTCTCGTCGCGCAGCACCCGGGCGTGCTCCAGCGCCGGTCCGCCCGACCCGTGCTCGTCGCCGGCCGCACGCTCGGACTTGCTGTGCCCGTGCTCGTGCGATCCCGCGCTGCCGCCCTCGTGACCGGCCGCGGGCCCGCCGATCGTGCCCGGCGAGTCGTCCGACTCCTCGCCGGACGTGGCGTACGCCCACGTGTCAGGCGCGTAGGAGCCCTTCTCGTCGTCGTAGCCGGAGAAGAGACCGTCGAGGTCCTCGGTGTCCTGGAACTCCTCGCTGACGAGGGTCGCGGCGTTGGTGTACGCGACGACGTACTCCTTGAAGTAGAGCTCGTTGCTGAGGATGTGGTTGATCAGCGCACCGAGCAGCACGACGTCGCTGCCCGCCCGGATCGGGATGTGCTTGTCGGACGTCGCCGACGTACGCGTGAAGCGCGGGTCGACGTGGATCACCTTGGCGCCCTTGAGGCGCGCCTCCGTCACCCACTGGTACGCCACGGGGTGGCACTCGGCCATGTTGGAACCCTGGATGACGATGCAGTCAGCGTTGGAAAGGTCCTGCACGTACTGTGTCGCGCCGCCGCGCCCGAACGAGGACCCCAGACTGGGGACCGTGGAGGAGTGTCAAATACGCGCCTGGTTCTCGATCTGGAT
>JABFXB010000182.1 GCA_013361975.1 Dermatophilaceae bacterium | reverse complement strand
TCAGGCCGGGTCGGTCGACCCCGTCTCGACCACGCGACTGGCGAGAACATGCACCTTGACGTTCTGGGCCATGCTCGCCCGCCGCAGCAGGTCGAAGGCCTGCTCGCTGGTCAGCTTGCGCAGCGCCATCAGGACGCCGACGGCGGCGCCGATCTCGCGACTGTGCTCCAGAGCCATCTCGAGCTGGGAGGCCTTCGTCTCGGCGGTGTCGAGCCGCTCCAGCGCCTCGAGAAGGTACGCCTCGACGGGCCTCAGGTGCGCGGCGCCCGGAGACGCTGCGAAGTCGGCGTCGACGTGGGCGTTCACCTCGGCCGGCTCGGGAACCACCTGCCCCGTCGGGGGGACGCCCTCACCCGCAACCACCCGAGATCCATCGTCGGATCCGGTCCTGGGCCCTGCGCCCATCGCGGACCCACGGGACGCACCGGCCGGCTCGTGCCGCTCCATCAGCTGACTTCCTACGACATCCCGGTTGCCGGCCAGGGCTAGACCGCAACAGGTGAGCACCAGCCTAGGGGATCGGACGCCGCCGTTGAGCACGCGCGAGGTGAACAGTCGGTTCGGTGCTGGGCACGACGCGAGGCGGCACCCGCTCGGGGGATCGGGTGCCGCCTCAGCCGTTCCATCGCGGCACACGCCGGATCGTTACGCGTGGTGACCTCAGGGACGCGAGCGGCGGGCTCCCGGCTGCCGTGAGCCGGCCTCCGCGGCTCATCGTCAGTGGCCTGGCACGTCGTCGCGGTGCCGCGCGCCGTACACCGCGGCCTGGGTGCGTCGTTCGAAGCCCAGCTTGGCCAGCAGGCCGGAGACGTAGTTCTTGACCGTCTTCTCGGCCAGGTAGAGGCGTTCGCCGATCTGTCGGTTGGTCAGCCCTTCCGCGATGAGGGTGAGGATCTCCTGCTCGCGGTCGGTGAGCGCGGCGGGCAGGGGTGACAGCCCGGCCGAGGTGCCCGAACCGGCCGCCGCCGTCTCGGCGACGGGCCGCCGGAGGCGGTCGAGGAGTCGCTCCACGAGCGCCGGGTCGATGAGCGAGTGCCCTGCCGCCACGTGGGCAACCGCCTCGGTGAGAGATCTTCCGCGGATCTGCTTGAGGAGGTACCCGGACGCGCCCGCCATCACGGCGGCGAACAGCGCGTCGTCGTCGTCGTACGAGGTGAGGATGAGGCACCGCGTGCCCGGGCTGCTGACCTGCACGTCGCGGCACACGTCGATGCCGCTGCCGTCGGGAAGGCGGGCGTCGAGCAGCGCGACGTCGGGGGCGAGCAACGGGATGCGGCGCAGCGCTTCGGCAGCCGTGCCCGCCTCACCGACGACCTGGAAGCCGTGGTGCGACTCGAGCAGGTCGACGAGCCCGCGTCGCACGATCTCGTGGTCGTCGAGGAGGAAGACCGTCACGGGATCGTCGCCGGATGCCGCGGGCGTTCGCGTCACGCGTCCAGCCGAGCCGTCCATGTCAGCACCGTGGTCCTCTCGTCCGATTGCAGGGAGCAGTGGCCGCCCCGGGCTTCGGCCCGGCTGGCGAGGTTGGCCAGGCCCCGGTGCCTGGGCGTTGCCGTCTCGTGTCCGGCAGCACGAACGTCCTCGCCCCTGCGGGGATCGGCGCTCGTCGCCGTCTCGCCGCCCGGCCCGTCGTCGGTGACCTCGACGGAGAAGATTGGGCCATCGACCGACACCCGGACGTCGACGGCCTTCGCGCCGGCATGCTTGACGACGTTCGTCAGGGCCTCGCGCAGCACTGCGGTCACGTCGTGCAGCAGCGAGGCGCCGAGCACGCTCGAGACCGGTCCGTCCAGGTGCAGCGCCGGGTCGAACCCGAGGGGCGCGGCCGCCGCCGAGACGACCTCGCGCAGTCGCGCTCCGGGGCCGGTGATGCCGGTGGGTTCCTGCAGCTCGAAGATGGACGCCCGGATCTGCCGGATCGTCTCGTCGAGGTCCTCGACGGCCCGGCCCAGGATCTCGCGCACGGCAGCCGCCTCGGACGCGCCAGCCGGCGACGCATCGGCGCGCTCGGCGACCGCGTCGAGGGTGAGGCCGGTGGCGAAGATGCGCTGGATGACGTGGTCGTGCAGGTCTCGCGCGATCCGGTGACGGTCCTCGAGCACGGCGACCCGCTCCTCGGCCGCGCGCCGGTCGGCGAGCTCGAGGGCCACGGCCGCGTGCGTGGCGAGCTGTTCTGCCATCTCGACGTCCGCCGGGCTGAAGGCAGGTCGACCGGCCCGGCGCGTGACGACGACGGCACCGCGCACCCCGGCGTCACCGACGAGCGGGCACGCCATCGCGGCCCCGACAGCGTCCAAGAGGGCCATTCCGCCCTGGCCACCCAAGCCATTCCCGCCGTCCAGACCCGCCAGGCCGCCTTCCGCGCCGAGCCCGGCTGCCCCCGCGCCACTCGGGGCCGGTTCGGTGAGCACCGCCCGGCGCTCGCGCATCGCCCTGCCGGCCAGGGAGGCGGAGGCGGCATACGCGGTGCCGACGCGCGACTCGGCGCCCACTCCGCGGGCGACCTCGACGACGAGCTCACCGGCACACGGCTGCTGCGTGGAAGCACCCGCTCCGGTGGGTGAGGTGCTAGGCCCGTCCACGTCGGTTCCCGGCCGACGGGCGGGCAGGTCGATGGTGACCGCGTCGGCGTCGGCGAGCCTCAGCACGGCGTCCGCGATGCGCACGAGCACCACCTCGCCGAGCCGGGGCCGCAGCAGGTCGCGGCTGATCTCCGCAGAGGCACGCAGCCACTCCTGCCTGCGTCGCGACTCCTCGTACAGCCGGGCGTTCTCGATGGCGATGCCGGCGCTCGCGGCGAGGGCGACGACGAGGTCCTCGTCGTCGGGCGTGAAGTCGGCCCCGTCGGACCGGTCGGCCAGGTAGAGGTTGCCGTACACCTGTCCTCGGGAGCGCACCGGCACCCCGAGGAACGTCTTCATGGGCGGGTGCCCGGGCGGGAAGCCGCTGGCCCGCGGGTCGTCGGAGATCGAGTGCAGCCGGATCGGTGCCGCGGTGTCGATGACCGCGCCGAGGACGCCGATGCCCGTGGGCAGGTGCCCGATGCGCTCGACCGTGGCGGCATCCATCCCCGAGTGCACGAACTGCTCGAGCCTGCCGTCGGCGCCGATGACGCCCAGGGCTGCGTAGCTCGCGCCGGACACCGCTCGCGCCGCATCGACGATGCGCCGCAGGACGGCCGGGAGCGCCAGCTCGGACACGACGGAACGGTTGGCGGCGAGCAGCCCGCGGAGGCGGTCCTCGGACGAGTGCTGGCCGTTCGGCCCGGACGCGACGGTCTCGACCATCAGACGGCCGCCGTCCACCGGCGCCGCGGGCTGGACGACCCTCTCGTGCGCGTGCTTCGCGGCGGCGCCGACCTCATGCACCAAGGCTAGGACGGAGCCCCCACGGACGGGGCCCTTTGCCCGGGGCCTGCGTCCGTGGGGGGGCAGCGTCATCAGGCCGTCGAGGACGGACGGCTGGTCCCGAACGAGCGGCCGGTGAGGTGCTCCACCTCGATGCCGATGAAGAGGTTCCGGGTGCCCGCAGCCCACGGCTCGGCGCCGTCGAGGGTCCACAGGTGGGTGAGCAGCGCGGGAGACGCCACCGCCTGGGCGCGGCCTCTGGCGATCACGCTCCAGCCGGAGCGAGCCGCTTCGTCGAGCTCGTCGACCTCGAAGACGACCTGGGCGGGTCGGACGAGCTCGGACAGCACGCCGAAGGGCGACGTGCGGAACACGACGAGGTCGGCGACACAGGCGTAGCTGACGGGGAAGATCTGCGGGCCGTCACCTGCCGTCCACCCGATGCGGCCGATGTTGCGCGACTCCAGCAGGGCCCGGCACTCGGCCCGAGTGAGCTCGGAGCTAGCGGGGCGTCGGCCGGACCGCCGGGCCGGTGACTGGCCCCGCCCCTGGGCGGCCTGGTGCTGGGTCATCGTCATCTCCGCTCCGTCCGGGCCTGGCCGGTGGCGGCGTGGCGTGCTCCGGGGTGCAGCGGCCGGGCCGCGCCGACCGGGCGGCCGAGCTCGACCGCGGAGGCCGCCCGAGGCTCGGGTGTCACCGCCTTGAGCAGCGCCCTGCAGCGCACCAGCTCGGCCCTGACGCGCACCAGCTCGGCGCGCAGCTCGAGGAAGTGCACGAGGTGGTCGGCGATGCTGCGTCCCCAGGCCTCGACCGCCCGGAAGTCCGCACACCAGGTCATCGGGATGGTCGCCTCTCCCAGCGAGGCGGCCGCCTGCTGGCGTACGCCTTGGGTGGCCTCCCCACCAGCCCGCCGGGCGGCATACGGCGGGGTGTCCTCGACGCGCTCGGCCACGCGCGGCCACGAGGTGTCGCTGCGGTGGGTGACGTGCAGGTTGTCGACGACCACGACGAGGTCGAAGCCCCGTTCCGTCGTGGACTTCGCGACACAGGGTCGGCAGATGACCTGGTGTCCGGCCCGGGCCATCCCCGTGGCGATGGTCTCTGCGATCGCCTCGTCGATGCCCGCCACCATGAGCTGGGCCGAGGTCGCGTCGGCGGCATGGGTGGGTTCGGGGGCGTCCCGATCGTCGGGGCTCTTCGCGGCGGCGGGCGGCGGTGGTGTCGAGTACGTGATGAGGATGGTGCTCATGGGCTCTCCCGGTCGGTGTGGGGCGCCGGCCCTGACGCCTCCTCGATCCTGCGACGGGAACAGGGGCCGGCGACACGGACGAAGGTCGCACCGGTTCGGGCCGAAGGTCCCGACACGGACAGGCCGCAAGCACCTGCCGCGGGTCACTCGGCCCGCCGCACGATGGAGCTGGAGGTGAGCGACGTGGCCGGGACCACCTGGCAGGCAGGGATCGACGGCACGCGGTCCGACCCGCGCGGCGGCAGTGGTGGGGAACGCGCGTGGACCCGTCCGCGAGGACGACTCGGGCCGTCGTGGGCGTGGACCGCTCGGGG
>JABFXB010000177.1 GCA_013361975.1 Dermatophilaceae bacterium | reverse complement strand
ACGATGTCGAACATCGCCTCCTGCACGGCCTCGTTCTCGAAGTTGAGGTCGGGCTGGTGGCTGAAGAAGCGGTGCCAGAAGAACTGCCGGCGCACGGGGTCGAAGGTCCAGTTCGAGACCTCCGTGTCGACGAAGATGATGCGCGCGTCGTCGTAGCCGTCGTCGGTGTCGGACCAGACGTAGAAGTCGCCGTAGGGCCCGTCGGGCTCGGCGCGGCTGGCCTGGAACCACGGGTGCTGGTCGCTCGTGTGGTTCATCACGAGGTCGGTGACGATGCGGATGCCCCGCGCGTGCGCCTGCGAGACGAGCTCGGTGAACTCGGGCAGCGTGCCGAACTCCGGCAGCACCGCCTTGTAGTCGGAGATGTCGTAGCCGCCGTCGCGCAGTGGCGAGGCGTAGAACGGCGGCAGCCAGAGGCAGTCGACCCCCAGCCACTGGAGGTAGTCGAGCCGCTGGATCAGGCCGGTGAAGTCACCGGCGCCGACCCCCTTGCTGTCGGCGAAGGCTCGCACGAGCACCTCGTAGAAGACAGCCTTCTTGAACCACTGAGGGTCGTGCTTCAGCCCCGGCTGGGAGAGGTTGAGTCCCTGCATGTGGTCAATGGCTCCTCACGTGGATGATGTGGACGGGCTCGGAGTCGGGACCCAGGCGGACGAAGTTGTCCTGACGCCACTCCCACGTCTGGTTGGTGATGTGGTCGTGCGCGTCGAAGGTCGACCATGACGCCATACCCAGCGCTTCCATGTCGAGGTGCACCCACGTCTCACGGGTTGCGTGCGGGTCGAGGTTGGCGACGACGAGCACGGTGTCGCGCTGGCCGGTGGCGGGGTCGACGACACGCGACTTGCTGAAGACGAGGAAGTTCTCGTCGTCGGCGGAGTGGAAGCGCAGGTTGCGCAGCCAACGGAGGGCAGGGTGCCAGCTGCGAATGTCGTTGAGCCGCTTGAGGTACCACGCCAGCGAACGGGTCTCGAGCGGACCGCCCGGTTCGTAGAGGTACCACTGGCGGTCCTTGTACTCGTACTTCTCGTTGTCGAGCTGCTCCTCGGCGCCCGGACGGGCCACGTGCTCCATCAGCTCGTAGCCGGCGTAGATGCCGTAGGTCGGCGACATCGTCGCCGCGACGGCCGCGCGCAGCTTCCAGGCCGTCGGGCCGCCGTACTGCATGTAGGGCGTGAGGATGTCGTGGGTGGTCGGCCAGAACGAGGGGCGCATGTATGCCGACCCGCTCGTCTCGCCGGCGAGCTCGCGGCCGTACTCCTCGAGCTCCCACCGCTCGTTGCGCCACGCGTAGTAGGTGTAGCTCTGCTGGAAGCCGGCCTTGGCGAGCTGGTGCATCATGGCCGGCTTCGTGAAGGCCTCGGAGAGCCAGATCGTGTCGGGGTGCTCCTTGGCGACGTCGGCGATCAGCCACTGCCAGAAGGCGACCGGCTTGGTGTGCGGGTTGTCGACCCGGAAGATGCGGATGCCGTGGTCGAGCCACACCTGGATGACGCGACGCACCTCGGCGTACGCGTCGGCCGGGTCGTTGTCGAAGTTCAGCGGGTAGATGTCCTGGTACTTCTTCGGCGGGTTCTCCGCGTAGGCGATGGTGCCGTCGGCCCGCGTCGTGAACAGGTGGGGGTGGGTCTGCACCCACGGGTGGTCGGGGGAGGCCTGCAGCGCGATGTCGAGCGCGACCTCCAGGCCGAGCCGCTGTGCCTCGGCCACGAACGCGTCGAAGTCGTCGAAGGTGCCGAGGTCGGGGTGGATGGCGTCGTGGCCGCCGTCGGGCGAACCGATGGCGTAAGGAGACCCGGGGTCGCCCGGCTGTGCCGTCAGGGTGTTGTTTCGCCCCTTGCGCGCCGTCGTGCCGATGGGGTGGATCGGCGTGAGGTAGACCACGTCGAAGCCCATGTCGGCGATCGCGGGCAGGCGCTTGGTGGCCGACCGGAAGGTGCCGGAGACCCACTCGCCGGTCTTCTCGTCGCGGTGCGCGCCCTCCGACCGGGGGAAGATCTCGTACCACGCGCCGTAGAGGGCACGCTCGCGCTCGACGAGGAGCGAGTAGGCGGGGGAGGGGGACACGAACTCGCGCAGCGGCACGAGCGCGTGCAGTCCGGTGATCTCCGGCGAGGTCGCGGCGCCGAAGCGGTGGGCCGCGGGGGCACGGGTGTCGCCGAGGGCGACGACGGCCTTGTCGATCTCGGATGCGTCGACACCGAGGCCACGGACGGCTGCAGCGAAACGCTCGAGCACGCGTACGCCCTCGGCGCACATGAGGTCCTCGTCGACGCCCGCGGCGATCTTGATGCCGGCATCGTGCACCCACGTCGCGTACGGGTCGGACCAGCCCTCGACGCGGTAGCTCCACCAGCCCTCACGGTCGGCGACGACGGTCGTCGACCACTCCGACAGTCCGGGGTTGTCGCTGTGCATCGCGAAGTAGTGCTCGCCGCCGTCGGGGTCGGTCAGCACGGCCGTCGCGTTGACGGCGTCGTGGCCCTCGCGGAAGACCTTGGCGCGCACCGTGAACTCCTCGCCCACGACCGACTTGGCCGGTCGGGCGCCGCCGTCGACGAGCGGGCGCACGTCGCTGACCGGGATGCGCCCGATCGGCAGGGCGCCGCCCGGCATGCCCTCGACCGTCGGGGCGGCGCTGACGGGGTGCTCGGGGGCGAGGTGGACCGCCCCGGCCTCGGTGTCGTCGACGAAGGCGTCGTCGGCGGTCGGGTTGGCGTCGACGCGCGTCGACGGATCGGCGGCCGCGGGTTCGGGCGGTGTCTCAGGTGCCGCGGGTGTCGCTGCGGCAGCGGTGCTGAGCACTGGGGTTGGCTTGCTGGAACGGGACTTCTTCGCTGAGCCAGTCACGGGATCGACCGTATCGAAGTTGGGGCGCCACGCCCATGACGTGCCCGCGTCGTTCCGCCCAGTGAAACTCGCCTGCAAGTACTGCAAGAACCCGTCACGGCGACCCCTATGCTGTCCCCTTGTGAAGGCCATCCGTCGCTTCAGCGTCCGCACCGTCCTGCCGAGCCGCATCGAGGGCCTCGGCGTCCTCGCGAGCAACCTGCGCTGGTCGTGGCACCCTCCGACCCGCGACCTGTTCGAGAGCATCAGTCCGCGCAAGTGGGTCGAGGCCGGTGAGGACCCCGTCAAGCTCCTCTCGCGCCTCTCGGCCGACGAGCTGGCCGAGCTGGCCGCCGACGACGAGTTCGTCAGCAGCGTCGTGGCGGCCAACGACGACCTCCACCACTACCTCACCGACGAGCGCTGGTACCAGTCGTGGAGCCGCGAGCAGGAGTCCGCCGGGAAGGCGGCGCCCGCCGCCATCGCGTACTTCAGCCCCGAGTTCGGCATCACCGCGGTGCTGCCGCAGTACTCCGGCGGCCTGGGCATCCTCGCGGGCGACCACCTGAAGTCGGCCTCCGACCTCGGCGTGCCGATCGTCGGCGTCGGCCTCTTCTACAAGACCGGCTACTTCAAGCAGTCGCTCAACCGCGACGGCTGGCAGGTCGAGACCTACCCGGTGCTCGACCCCGACGGGCTGCCGCTGTCGCTGCTGCGCGAGGAGGACGGCACGCCCGCCGTCGTCACGATCGACCTGCCCGCCGGGCGGCTGCTCAATGCGCACGTCTGGAAGGCACAGGTCGGACGGGTTCCCCTGCTGCTGCTCGACTCCGACGTGCCGGGCAACGACGAGCAGACCCGCAAGGTCACCGAGTCGCTCTACGGCGGCGGTGGCGACACCCGCCTCGAGCAGGAGCTGCTGCTCGGCATCGGCGGCGTGCGCGCCCTGCGCCTCTGGTCGCGCCTCACCGGGGCGCCGACGCCGGAGGTCTACCACACCAACGAGGGCCACGCCGGCTTCCTCGGCGTCGAGCGCATCACCGAGCTGGTGCGCGACCACGGCCTCACCTTCGACGAGGCGCTCGAGGCCGTGCGCGCGGCGACCGTGTTCACGACCCACACTCCCGTGCCCGCCGGCATCGACCGCTTCGACGCGGCGAAGATCAACCTCTTCTTCGGCGGCGCCAACGCGATCGACGGCGTGCCGGTCGAGCGGCTGCTCGCCCTCGGCGCCGAGGACTACGAGGGCGGCCAGCCCGGCATCTTCAACATGGCCGTCATGGGTCTGCGGCTCGCCCAGCGCGCCAACGGCGTCTCGCAGCTGCACGGTGTCGTGAGCCGCGGCATGTTCGACGGGCTGTGGCCGGGCTTCGACGACGTCGAGGTGCCGATCAGCAGCATCACCAACGGAGTCCACGCCCCGACCTGGGTCGACCGCGCCGTCTACGACGTGGCCCGCAAGCACCTGGGCACCGACGACATCGCCGGCACCGACGCGTGGGACCGCATCGACGAGGTGCCCGCCGACGCCGTCTGGTCGACCAAGCGCGAGATGCGCGAGAAGCTCGTCAGCGACGCCCGGCGCCGCGTGCGCTCGTCGTGGCAGAAGCGCGGCGCCACCGACGCCGAGCTCGGCTGGGTCGACGACGTGCTCGACCCCGACGTGCTGACCATCGGCTTCGCCCGCCGCGTGCCGACGTACAAGCGCCTCACGCTCATGCTGCGCGACCCGGCCCGCCTCAAGGCGCTGCTGCTGCACCCCGAGCGGCCCGTCCAGCTCGTCATCGCCGGCAAGTCGCACCCCGCCGACGAGACCGGCAAGCGCCTCATCCAGGAGATGGTGCGCTTCGCCGACGACCCCGAGGTGCGTCACCGCATCGTCTTCCTGCCGAACTACGACATCGCGATGGCCCAGCACCTCTACCCGGGCTGCGACGTCTGGCTCAACAACCCGCTGCGCCCGTTCGAGGCGTGCGGCACCTCCGGCATGAAGGCGGCCCTCAACGGTGGCCTCAACCTCTCCATCCTCGACGGCTGGTGGGACGAGTGGTTCGACGGCCGCAACGGCTGGGCCATCCCGACCGCCGACGGCGTCGAGGAC